>CAZVEL010000215.1:0-12296 GCA_964626305.1 uncultured Treponema sp.
TCGTATCCCCGAAGACTGATGATGATCTATTCAAGGGTATACACTCCTGATTCGATGAGTGCCTGGCAGTCCTTTTTTTGTAGTGGCCGGCCGGTCAGATAGCCCTGTATCGTTTTGCAATTGATTTCCTTGATAGCGTCAAGCTGTTCTCCGGTTTCAACCCCTTCCGCGATAGTATCGAGTCCCAGTTTGTTCACGAGGGTTACGATGGCACTGGTAATGTCGAATTCCTTGCTTTTACTCTGTGTTATGTTTTCTATGAACGATTTGTCAATCTTGAGTGTCGTCAACGGAAGGTATTGCAGATAGCTCAGCGAAGAATAACCGGTTCCGAAATCGTCCAGAGAAATTCCGACTCCAAGCGATTTTATTTCTTCAAGGATCCGTATGGATTCATTAAAATCAGTAATCAGTATTCCCTCGGTAATTTCCAGCTCCAGTGAACGTGGCGGGATGCCGGTGTCTGCCAATATCTTCCTCAGACTCTCCAGGAAGTCCGAATGTCTGAGCTGGATGGGGGAAACGTTAACCGAGAGGATTCCCCTGAATCCCAGCACCGATTGCCATTCCTGAAGTGTCGTGCAGGTGTTTCGCAAAATCCATTCACCCAGGGGAATAATGAGACGGGTTTCCTCGGCAACCGGAATGAAGCGGTCCGGGCTGACTGCTCCCAGTTCTGCGTCATTCCAGCGGGCCAAGGCTTCAAATCCACGGAGCTCATGGGTTCCCACATCAAATTGGGGTTGATAATACATTTCGAATTCTTCGTTTTCCATGGCGCGGAACAATTTTTGCTCAAGATTGATCCGCTGAAGAAGGGTTTCCTGCATTATGGTGGGAAAAAAGGACAGCGTGTTTTTCCCCCGCCGTTTCGCATCGGTTAGCGCGATATCCGCGTATTTTAGAAGATTGTGCATGTTGTCGGCGTCTTCAGGATAGGTTGCGACTCCGATGGATACTGATGTTTTTACTTCGGTGTTCAGAATGAAGTAGGGTTCGCGAAGGGACTCCTGGATACCGTTTATCAGATAAAGTAATTCGGCGTCATGGTCATAATGGTTCATGATGAGCAGGAATTCGTCCCCGCCGAATCGGCTTGCCAGGACACCGTCTTTTCTGAACAGGTTGAGCCGCATGGCGGTCTGGCGGATCAGTTCGTCGCCTGCATCGTATCCCAGTGAGTCATTGAGTGTCTTGAGATTGTCAATGTCAAAAATCGCGAGGGCAAACCGGGTTTCTCCATGCTTCGCCTGGCACAGGATATCCTTGAGCATGGAATTGAATTTAGTCCGGTTGGGCAGTTCTGTGAGCCGGTCATAGTATGCCAGTTGCTCCAGATTGGCGTTAAGTGTTTCAATCTTGTCGAGTTTTATTTTAAGATTATTTTTGGAGGTAGCGAGTTCCGAGGAAAGGGAGGAAAGGCGCATGTTCTGTTGTTTCAGCCGTACTTCACGCTGCTTGAGTTCGGTAATATCGGTGATGTTGAGACAAACATGATTCCCTTCAAGCTTGATGAGGGTAATGTCGAGCCATTTTTCCACCAGTTCGCTGAAATGTTCACAGTGAATCGGTCGTTTGGATTTAAGAACTTCTTTCCCGAGTTCCTGCCAGGGTATGGTCGATTTGCCGTAAATGGTATGGGAGAGAATTTTCCCCAGAACGGTTTCACAGCGCGATCCGCTTATTACTTCCCATGCGGCATTGACGTATTCAATCAGGAAGTCGGTTTCACCGGTTTCCGGGTCGGAAACCGGTGTCGCGACAACAATGAGCTCCGGCAGTGATTCAATAATGCTGCGGAAGAAGTAGTTTGTGTTCATCAGTGAAGGCCATTATAGCCTACAGGCACTATTCTGTAAAACGAATTTTCTGCCAAATCTGATTGTAAAGCTCGAGGTTTTCTCCTAGATCTTCTTTCAATTCACAATTTATCAGCGATTCTGCCGTGTAATATGACTCAATGGTCTCTAATTCACGAGCGGGTGGTATGGATTAGAGCGGGAACGCCGAAAACGTCAATAAATTCCGTGCAAACTTCCATTGTCCTTGCTTCTTAAGCTGCCGTTACGTACCCTCTTGCAGGCTTGATTTGCAATTTGGTCCATTTCGGGATATAACGAAAGAACCGGTCACGGTAAAGGAGTTATGTGTGAAAAGAAGTATTGGTATTGTACTGTTGCAGATTTCTGTAGCCCTTTTTCTGCTGGTGAGCGGAATAACCGGATTGCTCAGTTCAAGTGCCGGTGATCTTGCGCCTGTAATTGCGTTTTTTGACAGTCTGTTTAAAAGCACTTCGGTGCTCACCATCATGATCATCATCTTGTCCATCAGCCAGATAATCGGAGGTTTCTTTCTTATAACGGAGCTTTTCACGACTGATCTGAGGATCACGGACATGATCCTGTTTATACTCATCATCCTCTGGATAATCAATATCATCCTCGTGGACTTTGTGGGGCCGTTCGGAAGTGGCAGTATTCTCCGTAGTACGGGCAGCCTGCTCCGCTACCTGGGAACCCTTTCCAGCCATCTCATGGTTCTTGGCGCCCTGGTTCTTGTTACAAAGAAATACGCCTGATTCCTAGAGAAGGGAACGAAGAATCATAAATAACGCCGTGCTTCCGAAAATGGAAAGCAGGGCGTTTTTTTTCCATGTGTGAAGCAGTACGGCTGCCGAAAGTGCCGCAATGTGCGGGATTCCACCGGTTACTGCCCAGGAAATATCCTTGAGACTGTACACCACCAGTATTGCCATTACTGCCGGAGGAATCGAGTGTTCTATAAAACGAATAAGCTTTGGAGGATCCCGTCGGGAAAAAAGGAGAAAAGGAAACAGTCGTGTGGCAAAAATGACGAGGGCAAAAAGTACCGTGGTTAACAGAGCATGGCTGACGGACATCATCGATGAATCCCCCGGAAGAGGGAGAGCATCGCAAGCGCTCCTGCAAGCGAGGCAATGAGCATGTTTCCCGGTCCTGCTAGAAGCAACGCCGCAACCGCACAGCCTCCGCCGATAAGTGCCGGGATGCTGTTTCCGCCGCGGCGAAGCTGATCCATGAGGAGTACGACAAACAATGCGGTGAGGGCGAAGTCAACACCAGCAAAAGAAAAAGGAATGATCGCTCCGGCAACTGCTCCGATGAGACTTCCGGTTATCCAGTACAACTGATTAAGCAGGGCAACTGTGCCGTAAAATGATCCGTGAGAGACCGATGCCGGCGGGGTTATTCCGGTGAGAAGAGCATAGGTCTCGTCCGTGAGAGAAAAAATCAAATAAGGTTTCCACCGGCCCACGGTCTTGAACTGTTCCATGAGGGAGAGTCCATAGACAATATGACGGATGTTTACCATGAGCATCGTAATCAGCATGGCCGGCAGGGGAACTTGCGCTGCAAAAAGCCCTATGGCTACATACTGGCCCGCACCCGCATACATGAGCATGCTCATTACTGGGCTGAGCCACCAGGGATAGCCGGCGTTCACGAGCATGAGCCCGAAGGGGATACCTATGGCGATATAGCCGAAAAAAACGGGCAATGTTATGGAAAAGGCACTGCCGAGCAGGGAGATTTGTGCCGTTGTGCGGGTAGTTTGACTGACGGGAAGATTCATGATGGATAAAAGTATACCAGAATTGATGCGAGTTGACCATAGTGGGTATATATGAGAAAATCAATTCAGGGTATATTGCATTAGGAGGCCTGAAATGGTTGCGTTGTTTGTTGGAATCATATTGATTGCTTTTACCGTTTTTGCAGCCCTTCCGCCGGAGCTTGTCGGCTTTGGACTTGGTTGGGGGAACGATATACTTCTATTCCTGCGCGGCTGCATGCCAATTCTTGCGGCATTTATTGGACTCGTGTCCATATTCATTGGAATTGCCGATCTGAAAGACAAACAGGAAGCGAAAAAGGAAGAGGAAGCGGCTAGAGCCGGAGCAAAGAAGGATTCCTGACCGAACGGTGCCCTTGACATTGGCGGTCTTTTTTTCTTATAGTAACTAACCCACATTATCTGCGTGCGGCAGTATTTTAATTGCCGCGAGATCTATTTATTGTAAGGTACGTACATGAAGACAATTTTTGTAAATGAAACAGAGGCAAAACGCGACTGGTTTGTGATTGATGCACAAGACAAGCCGGTTGGCCGGGTGGCTGCGAAAGCCGCTGCCATGTTGCGGGGAAAGCATAAGATTTCCTATGCGCCTCATCAGGAAATGGGTGACTACGTTGTCATTATCAATGCGGATAAGGCTATTGTTACTGGTAACAAAACATCCGACAAGATGTATCATCATCATACCGGCTTTGTTGGCGGACTGCGCTCCATAAGTTTTGCCAAGCTGCTCGAACGCCATCCCACCAAGCCGGTTATGCTGGCCATAAAGGGAATGCTTCCCAAGGGATCCCTGGGCCGTAAAATGCTGACAAACGTTAAGGTATATGCCGGCGCAACTCATCCGCATACCGCACAGAACCCGCAAGTGGTTGAAGTCTAACGAGGAGAATGAAGGTGATAAAGAATATCGGAATGGGAACAGGAAGACGTAAAACCGCCGTTGCCCGGGTTTTTATCCGTGAAGGCAGTGGGAAGCTTCAGGTCAATAATGCTGATGTTGCATCCTATTTTGCGACTTCCGAACAGGTTCAGACCGTTCGCCAGCCACTTATGGTTACTGCCAGCGATACCAAATTCGACATCGTCATTACGGTTGCCGGCGGCGGTCTTAACGGACAGGCTGGAGCCTGCAGTCACGGCATTGCCCGTGCACTGTCACAGGTCGATGTAGATAATCATGCGGCGCTCAAGGCTAACGGTCTTTTGACCCGTGATTCCCGCATGGTTGAACGAAAAAAATTCGGTCAGCGCGGTGCACGACGAAAGTTCCAGTTCAGCAAGCGCTAAATCAGAATTTTCGATCGGAAAAACGGAATGGGCCTCGCCGGGAATACTCAAGGTATCCCCGGAGGATGGCCCTTCTTTTTTTGTCCGGGATGTGTATCTGTCTTTTCCGCCGGAACGTCTGTTTGAATCCGGGACGATTCTTTCTGAAACCGAATCAGAACGTCTTCTTCATTCAGCGCGGATATGGCTTGCCGAAAAGAAAGCCATGGCCTATCTCTCCCGTGCCGAACATTGCCGGCGGCAGCTCGAAATAAAGCTGCTAAAAAAGAGTTTTACTGAAACTGAAATCTCTCCGGCCCTGGACTTTCTTGAGAGAAAAAAATATCTGGATGATTACCGCTTTTGTGAAGCATGGCTTAGAAACCGGCTTATTCACAAGGCAGAAGGTGCGATAAAGCTCCTGGCAGCGCTTCAGCATCGGGGGATAATGCATGAAACGGCCCGGGCGGCGGTACAAGCAACGCTTTCGGCTGAAAGAGAGGAATTTTTGTGCAGAAAGGCTGCCGAACGGTTCATGCGAAAGGGGAAAACCGGACTGAAACTGACTGCGGCTCTTTATCGTGCAGGATTTCCTATAAAAGTGGTTGCCAAATGTACAAAAAATGGAGAAAATGATAAATAAGCTTGAGACAACAACTATTTTGGTCTATAGTTTCCGAGAGGCATTATGAGCAAGGGTATCAATAACAAACGGATTCAAATTTTTTCAGCACTTGAAGTTGCTAATATGTGCGGAGTAGTCAATCAGACTGTAATCAACTGGATACGTAATGGGCATCTCAAGGCATTCAACACCCCCGGTGGACAGTACCGGGTGTATAAAGATGACTTGATTGCCTTTATACGAAACCGTGGAATGCGTGTGCCTGAAAACCTGCTTGATGATGAGAGTTCCGCCAACTGGAAATCGTTGATCATTATTGATGATGATACCGGACTCAACAATGCAATAGCTGCCTTTGTCAAAAAAAACCTTCCTGATCTCAGTATTCTGCAGTCTTTTGACGGCTTCGATGCCGGGGCACAGCTTGTGGATAAAAAACCGGGCTTTGTGTTGCTTGATCTTGCGCTTCCTGGTGTAAACGGACAGGAAATATGCAAACGGATCAAAACAGATCCAGCGTTCGGCAAACCGTTTGTTATGGTAATAACCGCACTCACCGAGGACTCTCTTGAACAGGAACTCTATGATCTTGGCGCGGACAAGTTTTTCAGAAAACCGCTCGTACTCTCAGAATTGATAGATGCGATAAATACGGAAGTGGAAGCCTCTTGAACAATTATATAAAATCCTGAATACGGTCGGTTATGATGGAACTCACTCCGGCGTTGAGCATGTGCATTGCCGTATCTTGTTTATTGACCGTCCAGACAATAACCGGTTTTGTGCCGGTTTCAAAACCCGCCGAAGCGAGTGCAAGCTCCCGGGCGGGTTTTTTAATGTCCGCACCGGAGAAATAGAGGCATTCACGGTGACGCAGGAAAAAAGGGACAGAGGTGTCTCGGCAATAAATGGCTGCAGTTGCATGGGGGCCGAACTTCCGGTAGGCACGGATTGCAAGCGGATTGAAAGACGATACGATACAGTTTTGACGATTATGACGAGCAAGCATAATCGCTACTGCTTCAACAAGCGGACGCGCCTGCAGCGAATCAAGTTTGAGTTCGACATCAAGAAACATATCCGGACCAAGTGTTTCAAGCACATCTTCGAAAAGCGGGATACGCTCCCGTGAGAACGCCGCATGTTGCCGCGAAGGGTGTTTACGGTTAAAATGACTTCCCGCGTCCAGTTCATGTAATTCGGCAAGAGTGAGCGATTCAACGTGCAGATGTTGTCCGCATATACGGTCCAGCCAGTGATCATGGACAACCACGAGTTCACCGGTTTTACAACGGTGAACATCGAGTTCTACGCCCCGGCCTCCGAGCCTGCGTGCTTCTTGAAACGCGGGCAGGGTATTTTCCGGTGCAAGCGCTGAAGCTCCGCGATGAGCAAGGATCCGGGGCCAGTCAGGGGGAAGTGAATGGTGTGACGTCATGGTTGATTTTGTCATTTTCTCCCGATAACAGACCAGTTTTATGATATACTACCACACAATTATCCCTGGACCAACGTAAAAAAAAGAGGTAATCATGCACAAAGAGGAAAACGGCTTCAGAACCTATCTCCCCGTCACCTTTCTTATCGGTTTCGGCTTTTTCACTGTCGGAATGATGGACCCCCTGTATGACAGTTACGTACAGATCTTTCTTTCCAATTACATCCCATATAAATCCATTGTCGGAGCAATCATGGCTCTGGACAATCTGCTTGCGCTGTTCCTTATCCCGCTGGTATCCGTCTGGTCGGACCGAACGCGTACGCCCATAGGCCGGAGGCTTCCCTGGATTCTTGTGCTCCTGCCGCTTTCCGCCCTCAGTTTCGGCGCAATCCCCTACGCGGCAGAATATTCGCTCATGGCCCTCATTCTGCTGCTGGTTTTCCTGAATCTGGTAAAACAGTCCGTTCGGGGACCGATCGTCGCCCTCATGCCGGATACCATTCCCGGCCGCTACCGGTCCCAGGCGAATGGAGTCATCAACACCATGGGCAATATTGCCGCCATTGTGGGAACTATCGGCCTCGCACGGCTCATGGACGTGAATATTGCCTTACCCTTTCTGGGCTCTACCAAAGACCGCCTGGCCTTTCCCGCTGGCGCCGTGTTCGTAATGATAGCAGTTGTCTTCCTGGCCTTATTTGTACGTGAAAAAGATTCCCGGGTTGCCGCGGAAGAAGGCGTCCCCGACGCGACCGAAGAGATCCCTGAAGAAAAGAAAGAGCCGTTCTTTCACAGTATTATCATGGTGTTTTCCGCGAAAGACAAAAGCGGATTTCTCGTGCTGGTGAGCCTGTTTCTCTGGTTTGTGGGGTATCAGGGCGTGGTGCCGTTTTTGACCGAATACAGCATCAAAACCTATGATCTCACTACCGGGCAGGGACCCCTTGCCATGGGTATGGTCGGTATTTCCTCCGCACTCGCCGCAATCCCCATGGGATATGCCGCAAGCCGCTGGGGCCGACGCCACATGATCCGCTTGTCCCTGGTACTCATTGCCGTCATAACTACCGCTGTATTCTTCCTGGAACCGTTCGGTACCGCCCTCGGCCTTTCAAACAGCCTGCTGACCATTATCTTCTGGGCACTCATGTTCCTGTACGGTGTGTTCTGGATTTGCATTGTGGCAAACTCATTCCCCATGCTCTGGCAGATGGCGCATTTTACCAACATCGGTGTGTACACCGGGCTTTATTATACCTTTTCCCAGCTCGCGGCAATCGTCGCGCCCGCTTTCTCCGGCGCGATAATCGACGTTGCCGGCTACCGGTCCATGTTCATCTTCTGCGCGGTGTTTTTTATGCTCGCCTTTGTGGTGATGGGATTTGTTACCGGTGGAGAGAAGGACGACAAGCCGGTTCCGCTGGGATAAAACCCACTGCTGCCAAAATTGTTGGAAAAATTCGGCAAAACCGGATGAGAAATCTTTCAACAATTTTGGTAGCACTACCCCAGCATCTCGCTGTAGTAGCGGTCTTCGATTGATTTTTCCGCAATTTCGCAGTCCGCAAGCACCTGTAACAGTCGCTTGCGGGCTTTTTGTATCACGGATTCGTCGGGATCGGTTTCGTCAAGGAGAATTTCGAGCTCAAGGAACCAGCCGAGCGGTTCAACGAGGGAAATTTCCGCGGTAATCGGTATCTCTGTTTCCCGGGAGAGGGAGAACGATCGTGTCCTCTTTATTTTTGTAAGGAAGGGCCTGAAACCGATGTCGGTGAGGATGACCTCGATTGCCTTCCGGTCGGATACCGTACATTCCTGTTCATCGTTAACTTCAAGACCGTTTCGTGTTTCCTTGCGTTTGTAGGTAAGGGTGACGATGCCGTTCTCGTCCCGGAGCCGGACGCGTACCGGGCTTCCGACAAGGTTGAGGTACACATCTTCTTTAACCGATTCTCCGGATTTCCGTGCACCGGGGAGTGCGAGGACCGCTCTTTCCGTTGCATCGGGATCGGTTATATGTGCTTTCAGTTCTATTTCTGTCATATTCCCCCAAAAAAAACCGTACCGTGTAGTTCACGGTACGGTTTCAGTCAGTTACTTCCAGTTCAGTACGGACGGATCATAATCATCCGGCGCCTTGTAGCCAAGCAGCTCCATACAGGTTGCCGCAAGCGATGAAATACCGAGTCCTTCCTTGAGAGTTCCGGTGTATTCACCTTTGCCTTGTGGATCGTAGATGATGCAGGGAACCGGGTTGAGCGAGTGGCTTGTCTTCGCTTTGGCCGAGCCGTCGTCCTTGCGGGACACTTCGCCGGTTTTCTTGTTGTGTTCGAACATATCGTCGGCGTTACCGTGGTCCGCACTCATCACCATAACGCCGCCTGCGGCCTCAATCGCTTTTTTGAGGCGGGCAAGCTGGAGGTCCATGCCCTCCATGGAGCAGAGTACGGCCTGGTAAATGCCGGTGTGACCGACCATGTCGCCGTTCGGGAAGTTGAGGCGGATGAAGTCATACTTTCCCGAGCCGATGGCTTCGATAACCGCGTCGGTAATTTCGGCACACTTCATCCAGGGACGTTGTTCGAAGGGGAGGACGTCACTCTTGATTTCGACATAGTCTTCGAGTTTTTCGTCGAATTTGCCGAGTTTGTTTCCATTAAAGAAGTAGGTCACATGGCCGTACTTCTGGGTTTCGCTGATAGCGAGGGTGCGCACGCCGGTAGCTACGAGGTATTCGCCCATGGTGCGGTCGATAGCGGGCGGAACAACGAGATACTGGGCGGGGATGTGGAGGTCGCCGTCGTATTCCATCATGCCGGCATATTCGACCTTTGGAACAGGACCGCGGTCAAACTTGTCGAACTCGGGACCTGTTTCAAAGGCGGCAGTGAGTTCGAGGGCCCGATCCCCGCGGAAGTTAAAAAACACAACCGAGTCGCCGTCGTCGATGGTACCAATCGGCTTGCCGTTTTCTGCGATGACGAATTCCTTCAGATCCTGGTCGATAATGCCGGGAACATCCTTGCGCCAGGTTTCAATCGCCTCATGTGCGCTCGCGAACTGGCGACCTTCTCCACGGACATGCACCTTCCAGCCGCGTTCCACCATGGACCAGTCTGCATTATAACGGTCCATTGTGATGTACATGCGGCCGCCACCGGACGCGATACGGAAATCGACACCGCCTGAGTTGAGTCCGGTAAGGTAGTCTTCGAACGGATCAATATACTCGAGTGCGCTCGTTTCACCAACGTCGCGGCCGTCGAGCAGGGTGTGGATACGGGCGGTTTTGACGCCTTCTTCTTTTGCCTTTTCGAGCATGGCTTTGAGGTGATCGATGTGCGAGTGTACGTTTCCGTCGGAGAAAAGACCGATGAAGTGGAGTTTGCCACCGGAATTTTTTACGTTACTTACGAGCTTCTTCCAGGTTGTGCCTTCGAACATGGCCCCGGTTTCGATTGAGGTGGACACGAGTTTCGCCCCCTGGGCGAACACTCGGCCGCAGCCGATGGCGTTGTGTCCTACTTCGCTGTTACCCATATCGTCGTCGGAGGGGAGTCCGACCGCGGTACCATGCGCTTTGAGGCGGGTAACGGGGCAGGTTTCGTGAAATTTCGCGAGCGCTTCCATGTGTGCGTCGGCAACTGCGTCGCCTTCGGTGTATTGTCCGTACCCGACGCCGTCCATTATAACAAGCACGACCGGGCCCTTGCGGCCCTGCCATGCATCATTCTTTGCAAGTGCGTTAACCATTATAGTCTCCTGTAATATAAGCATTCTACGGGGCTTACTGTAACTTTTTTGCCCTTTTTGAGCAAGGTTTTGGTGCTGCTACCAAAAATGTTGATAGCTGCTGCCAATATTGTTGGAAAACTTCCCGTTATACGGTGCCCTGTTCGGCAGAAATCTTCTGGTGTGTTTTCCAGCTGAAAAAGAGCATGGCCAGAACCACCGGGATTACCGCAATGGCGATCACGTTTCCCTGAAAGAGATGAAAAAACCAGAACCGGAGTTGATTACCACCATCAGTAAAGGCCGTTATTTCCTGTCCTGCGATGCCGAGCTCCATACCGGCTGCCTTTGCCTGGCTGGTAAAGAGCGGGGCGAGTTTCGATGCGAAAATCAGGAAACTTGCCACAATCGGTATACCGGCTATTATCGAGCGGATAACGTTACCGCGCATGATGAGTGTCGTTACCGACATGACTGATATCAGGTTCGGGAGATCTC
The DNA here is from genome assembly GCA_964626305.1 of uncultured Treponema sp. Lineage (GTDB taxonomy): Bacteria > Spirochaetota > Spirochaetia > Treponematales > Treponemataceae > Teretinema. The sequence continues at coordinate 11,181 of CAZVEL010000215.1, forward strand.
CGAGCGGGATGGTCCGGTTACCGGGGATGATGAAGGCAATAACCAGTGATATCGGAATCATTACGAGACCTGCAGCGATTACCGAGTAGTTGGTCATGATAACACCGGAATCCATGGCGATGGAAAGTCCGGTGAATGAGGTGTACCGGCCTTCTATGAGTTTCTTGAATGCTTGTGCCACTGCTCCCATTCCTTCGGCGATAAGTGCGCCGCAGCGGGGGAGGAGGAACATGACAGCGGCGATGTTGACTGACGTTTCGAGTGCTTTCTTGAGATCGTACCCGGCGGCCATTGAAAGGAGGATACCCACAATGATACCAATGATCATAGGCTCCTGCAGGATGTCTACTATGCGGGTCTTGCCGTTTGATTCAGCACGGGCCTTGCTCGGGTTCCAGGAGAGGGACCGGATACCGGGAATCGCGTCGATAATGCGGTTCATGGTGACGGCATATGGCAGGAAGCCCGAAACGGAGATGGGGCTTACGGCAACGCCTTCGAGGCCTGTTTCCCGTTTCACGTAGGGGGCCGACCATTCGGCGGTTTTTATCGTATAGATGGCGATGAGGAGACTGGCCGAAAGAGCAAGGATCCAGTGGGCCCCAATACTTTGCAGGAGGGCGCCAACGAGGGCAAAATGCCAGTAATTCCACAGATCAATGTAGAGTGTCTTCGTTGTTCGGGTGAAAAGCATGACCATGTTGATGATCATGACGAAGATGATGACGAGCGGGGCGAGTGTAGTGGACCAGGTAATGGCGGCGAGTGGCGGCCATCCTACGTCAACAACCGGGTAGTCAATACCCCGGATACGGATTATCTCCTGAATCGCGGGGCTTATCTGGGTGACGAAGAAGGAAAACACGATAAAGACGCCGGCAAATCCGGCGCCGATCCGTACCGTCGAAAGAATCGCGTCCGCAGGACGCATGCGGGCTACAAGCGCCAGAATCAGCATGAAGGCAGGAAGAATTACATACGCCTTGAAACTGAAAAAGAACTTGAGCGCGTCAGCGATAGTGGTAAGTATTGTATCCATACCTGTAAAGATACTATATTTTCGCTACTGCTACCAATATTGTTGAAACAATATTTGCTGGTTTTTTGATACGGTCA
>CAZVEL010000216.1:0-3062 GCA_964626305.1 uncultured Treponema sp.
GATCCCGGAAAAACGAACTGCCGGACCTGCCCGAGTTCATGATGGAACGCCTCATGGCCTTCCCTGGCATGTCCGTATTCACCATACTCGACGAGTTTATCCAGGAGGAAAGCAGAGCCGTACCCCCCTTCCGCCTTTCAACCGACAACTTCCACTTTCATTCGCGTGCGTCCATAAAGATACAGGACGGCTGTAATAACGCATGCGCCTATTGCCGTATCCGCCTTGCCCGAGGGAAGGCAGTTTCGCTCCCCGCAGACGACGTGGTTTCCCGTATTATCGCAATAGAGAAAGCCGGATGGAACGAAGTTATTCTGACCGGAGTAAACCTGTCCCAGTATGAATCTGATGGCGGGGATTTTGTCGATCTGCTCAAACGTATTCTCCGGGAAACAGCGCATATACAAATACGGATTTCCAGTCTCTATCCAGAGCGGGTGGATGACGAACTCACGCCGATTCTTGCAGACGAACGCATCTGCCCGCACTTTCATCTTTCCGTACAATCCGGAAGCGACCGGATCCTTGCACTCATGCGCCGCCCCTATCGTGCGGAAGTAGTCCATGAGGCAGCAAAACGCCTGCGTAGCATCAAAGAAAACCCCTTTCTTGCCTGCGACATAATTACCGGATTCCCGTCGGAAACCGATGAAGATTTTGAACGGACGTTCACGATGTGCCGGGACATCGGTTTTGCCTGGATTCACGCCTTCCCCTTTTCACCGCGTCCGGGCACCGAAGCCTACTCCATGCAGCCCCACATTCCCGAGCGCATTGCGGGGGAAAGGGTCGCCCGTCTATCGGTTCTCGCGGAGAAAAACCGGGAAGCCTATCGTGCGTACTGGACCGGCAGAACCCTGCCGGCAATTGTAGAAACAGATTCCGAAAAAAACGGAACCACTGTACTCACCGAGAACTATCTCTCCGTCAACATTCCCGAAACCGGTCTTCAGCGCAGTTCCCGGGTGCAGGTACGGCTCACTGGCCCGTCATGCGGAGTGCTGGAAAAATAACGCTGTTCACCCTATACTTGAACCAGGACATACTCTGTTATCTGTTGTGATTTACCCGGTATTGAATTACAATGGGGTGTCTTGATGGAGGCCGTTATGAAAAACGCAGGCCGGCTCACCGGTATCGTCATTTGTACATTGTTCCTGGCAGTATCCTGCCGCCAGTTGTTTACCGAGTCCATGGGATCGTCCCTTGCGCGGGACAAACCGTCCATCTCCTCATCGGCTTCAGTAGATGATCTTCTGGATATTGCCCGCTCCCGGGACGGATCTGATCAGGATGTTGCCAAAGAACTCCTGGACATACTTGCCGATAAGGAACCGGAAGATATTGATGCTCTTTCCCTGGAGGAAAAGGCTGACATCCTTAATCTGGGTGGTGCGGCCGCGATAGACCTTGAAGAAATAGCCGACCTCGCGAACAAACTTTCAGACGATCCCGACAACCAGAATGAACTGATTCAGGACGCCATAGAAGACGCGACGAACGACGTGGATACCACCGTGCTTGAACAGCTCCTCTTAGACGAGGAAGTCCTTACCAAAGCAGAGCCTGAAGCAGTTGTTGTTGCGGCGGCAGCTGTCGTAGCGGATGTTTCCGCCGAAGTCGGCGCCGAACAGGTCATGGACATTCTCGCTGATCCGTCATCACTGGAATCCTCCGGTCTGACCCAGGAACAACAGGATAAGCTCGAAACAGTTATCAATGCCGCCGATGTTCTTGAAACCCGTGAAGACACGGAAGATATTACTGTCGGGAATTTTGACCTCCTTGACTTGCTGCGAGGTACCGAATAATGCGAATAATTACCGCGAAACCTGCAATACTGCTGGGAATTCTTGTTACACTGGGTATTCCGGGTATTTTATCTGCGCAAACATCAGATTTTGAACCGGTAGCGCCGCGAACCGGTTCCGCCCGGCTTGCGGGATACGGCGGGGCCTACACTGCTCTCGAAGCAGGATTCGACACCCTGTCAACCAATCCGGCTGCCCTTGCGTACGTTAGTAAGGCCTGGTCGATAGCCAGGATTGACGCGACCGCTTCAGGCCCGATATTTGATCTTCCTTCGGTTTTCAAATCAGATGATGTGACCGACGCCATGCTCGACCTGGTTATCGAGAACAACGGCCTGTATTTTTCCGGAGATGTAACCGGCCCGCTCGCTTTCGGAAAAGTGGACCAGAATTTCGGCTTCGGAATTTTTAACCGGACTATTACCATTGCAGACATCCCGTCAATCTCCTACGCACGGCTTCTCGTCGGCGAAGAGTTCCTCATGCTTGGCGGATACGGACTTACGGTGCACAAAACGGAAGAGTATGAAATTTCACTCGGTCTTCAGCTCAAGGGGTTTTTCCAACTATTCGCAACGGAATCCGGCTCGGCCGTATCCGTGATAAATACCCTTACCGATGCTGACCTTGAAGGTATCCCGGCGGTGCTTTCCACCGGATTCGGACTGGATGCCGGTTTCCTCATAAAATACCACGACAATTTCACTGGAGGTATCGTATGCCGGGATCTCTTTACCCCGGTATTCACCAATTATTACGACAACATGGACGACTTTCTCGATGGGAGTTCCAGCACAGATGACCAGTATGATCGTCTTTCACCCGATCTTTCCGTCGGTATTGTCTACGAAATACCCGTTCCCGATCGCTGGACCACCATCACTGGCTGGAAGGTCATGGTCGATTACCGCGACATTCTTTCATTCCTTGATCCCCTGTACCGGAAGCCGGTACTCAATTTTGCCGCGGGAACGGAACTGGAACTGATCGACGTGGTAAGCTTTCGAATGGGTTTGCATGAAACCTATCTCGCAGCCGGCATCGGTCTCGACGCAACCGTCTGTGTCATTGATTTTGCCATGTATGGAAGCGAGCTCGGTCTTGAGCCAGGCAAACAACCGGTCCTCAACATGGCCCTCTCATTGTCATTCGAATTATAACGGTTTACCTCTTTGGTTGACAAAAAAACCCATTTAGGCTATCTTTGGCTCCGTTACATCAGTATGGGCCACTAGCTCAGTTGGTAGAGCA
>CAZVEL010000217.1:0-5102 GCA_964626305.1 uncultured Treponema sp.
CCCTTCATGCCGGACCAGCCGGCGGATGAATACAAAAACACCAAACAGCGTGAGAATTACAGACTGCAAAAAATACAAAAGGGCGGTAACTGATCCTGATGAAAAAGAAGACGGGAGGATCCTGCTAAAAAATAAAAACAGCGTTCCCTGTGAGAAAAGAGTATACGCCCCGTAGAGATACAACAACGCTGAAACAGTAAACAGAATATTCAGAAGTCTCCATCCACTCGCGTGACAAAACAACCATAACAAGGCTATCGACACAAAGAAAGCCGAAGAAAACACCGCGTATGGAACAAAGCCCTTCCGAAACGCATGCAAAAATGCGCTCATTACCCGGTCAATATGTCCCGAAGCAAGCGCGACAGCCGGCGGCGGGGTAAAAACCGGTAATAAAAGCGGATCCTGGCCAGAAGCCCGGGCTACAACCAGCGCGTCTCCGAACTTGAGACCGCCTGAATCACTGTCATACACCGCTTCGGGATAGTATGTAAAAACAGATTTACCCGGATCCGAACGGGCTACAATGAGCGGAGAAACCGTCTTCCCTTCTTCCCGGACCGAATACCATACCATCCGGGACAAATCGCGATCAGGACGGATACTGTGTGGAGAAAAGACCCGTTCAGCAGAAGCGGTTAATGCCGAACGATTGCTCACAAAATTCCAGGTATTATTTTCCAGAAACCGGTATGAGAGGGGCATCACGAGGAACACACAGGAAACCAGAAGTGCCAGTACGGTCAATGCGGTAATCCAGTATATGGTATTATGCCGTACCAAAAAGAAAAATACCGTTACAAGAGCGAATGAAAGGGACAGCGGGAAATAATATACAGCTCTATAGAGGCATTCATACAAAAATACGGAAACAGAACCGGACGTCAGCGTGGTCATTCCGTCATAAGAGGCAAACACGGAAAAAAAAGAAAAGACCACTATCCATAGAAGGAGGTTAAGAAAAAACACCAGAGGTACCATAACCGTGTTTTTCATAAGAAAAGAGTACCATGCCGCGAGCACTATCTGCAAGACTTTTCTTTACAGTACAAAGAATTCCTGAAATTTGACAACAAGTTATCCACAGGTTTTGCCACATGTTTTCTTCAGTATTCTGCATTTCTTTACTACATAAGAAAATCTTGTTTTTTTCCGAAATTTGTCCCAAGTCCATCTTGACAAATTACAACTCCTTGTATTGTAAGCATTTAATGATTTCTTTAGTACAAAGCGACAACAAATTCCCTTTTCTGCTAGTACGTATAGGTATAATTCTGGAGATATTTGGAGAAGAAAGTAAAAACTGTCCACAACTTGTGCACAAATAAAAAAGGACGGGCATTGTGCCCGTCCTGTAAACCGGATAAACCGTTATCAGCCAAGAAAAACCTGGCCGTTATTATCAATCGCAAGAATGGTTTTACACTCGGAACAGCGGAACCGTCCGGCTTTGGTTGCCTTGAGTTTCTTCGAACAGATGGGACATGCAAAGAGTTTCGGAAAAACTTCCGCCTTGATTTCCACGCCGCTTGATTTGAAAAAAGCAATGGATTCTGCGAGAGAATCCTTGATGTTGAAGAACTGGAAAAAACCGAGCAACTGGAAAACTTCATACACCTTTGGCTGTATTTCCAGAAGAACGACATCCCCGCCTTTTGGCTTAACTGTCTTTAAAAAAGCAGTAAACGAGCCAATACCGGTAGACGAGACATAATTCAGCGCTCCGCAATTAAAAATGAGGCGGGTATACCCGTTTTCTACAATTTTTGTAACGCGTTTCTGGAAAAAGCTTGAATTGTAGGTGTCAATATACCCATTGAGGTATAAAACAATACACCCTTCGACGTCCTCAACCTTTTCCAGACGGATTTTCAGACTATCATCTTTTTCGTCATCAAATCCCGGAATAATGCTATTATTGTTCATATAGCTCCTACCGTCTACAATATCGGCCTTTCCAGTAATAACATTACTATAAACACAATAAAATAAATTGTCAAATAAATGCCGGGCTCCAACCCCGGTCTACACGGAGCACCGTACCGGTTACCGGGGATGATTCCAGAAGGAACAGGGCCGCTTCTGTCAGTTCTTTCTCACTCACCAGCTGGCCACCAGGGCTTTTTAGCTGTAGTTCCGAACGAAGGTCGGAATCCATACCGGCAGAATCTACAAATCCCGGACACAGGGCATTACAGGTTATTCCCTCGGACGAATACTGTTGTGCAACCGAAAGAACCAGAGATGAAAGGCCCGTTTTTGCCGCAGCATAGGCGGCATTGGTTCTGAACCCCCGCACACGGTCTGTTCGTGTGCCCCCGAACAACAGGATACGCCCCCAGGCCATACGACGCATGTGCGGCAAGGCGGCGGAAACAAGCTGGCCGGGAAAGACCAGATTTGCGAACACGAGAGACTCCCATATCGCGGGAGGGGTACGATCCAGTGCTTCATGGAAGAATGGACCCCGTACGACAACGAGAATATCACACCCGTCGGTCATTTCAAGAACTTTTTCACAGTTCTCCCGCTTGTTCAGATCCAGCAGGGTCATATCAATTCCCGTAACATCATGCCGGCCAACCCCGCGAATCCGGGCGCCCCGGCGTTGAACAGCCCGTGCTACAGCGAGGCCAATTCCCGAAGAAGCCCCCACAATAAGGGCAGTTTTACCAGAAAAAGGAAGGTCCATACCTGATAATACCCCATGAATATTGACATAACAAGCCTGTTCCCGGACAATCGGCCTGTGAAAAAGCTCCGCTGCAGTATCATCCTGTGTCGTCCCGAGGATAGTCGCAATATCGGTTCCGTGTGTCGGGCAATGAAAACAATGGGCTTAACCGACCTGCGTATCGTCGGAAATCCTGAAGACTATACGCCTGACCAGGTTCGAATCCTTGCCGTACATGCCGGTGATGTATGGGAACACGCACGGTTTTTCGAACCTTCACCGGAAGGGCTGCGCCTCGCCTCCCGGGATTGCACGCTGGTGGCCGGAACAACCCGGAGAATGGGCCAAAAACGCAAGAGCTGGGGAATGACCCCGGGACAGTTTGCCGAGCTGGCCCACCGAAATCCTGAGGGACAGGCTGCCGTTGTCTTCGGCAATGAACGGACGGGTTTGACCGATGAGGAACTTGACTGCTGTTCGGTCGCGATAAATATTCCCTCAAATCCCGATTATCCCTCCCTCAACCTTTCACACGCCGTCCAGATACTCACCTATACGCTCTATACCCATGATCATACAAGAAGAACCGGATACACGCCGATCAACCGGGAACGACTCGAACGGCTTGTACAGACTATCGGGAAAAGCACAGACCGTATCGGTCTGTTCAAACTCGCCGGACGTGCCGCACACGACCGTTTCATGGAATCAATACTGTCCCGTGCGGCTCTTTCGGAAAGCGAGGCAAAACAGCTCGAAAAGCTCTTTCACCGCATGTCTTTTATCAAAAATCCAGATGCTCCGGATAAATAATGTCTGACGAAGCCATTCCAACCGCCCGGTCAAGACAGTGGAAAAGCTGTCGTACGTTCCCCGGCCAGTTATATGACCGCAACCGGGCGAGGGCGGGGAGTGAAAGCTGTTTGTTCTGCTCGGACAATCTGCGGCGAGCAAGAAGAGGAATATCCTCTTTCCGGGTACGAAGCGAGGGAACCCTGAGACGAAGCACGTCCAAACGGTAGAATAAATCGGAACGGAACAACCCCTTCTGCACCATATCCTGCAAACTCCGATTGCTTGCACAGATGAGTCTGACTGAAATACGACGCATCTTCGTGGAGCCAACCCGGCTGACCAGGCCGTCCTCCACTACCCGCAAGAGCTTCGCCTGAAGAGAAGGATTCAGTTCAGCCACTTCATCAAGGAAGAGTGTTCCGCCGTCGGCACTTTCAAAATATCCGGCACAGGATTCTGCGCCGGTAAACGCACCTTTTACGCTTCCAAACAGTTCGCTCTCCACAATACTATCGGTAAAACAGCTGGCATTAACCGGTATAAACGGACCATCCCGGACCGGGGAATTCTCGTGAACCATCCGTGAAATCAATTCCTTTCCTGATCCGCTTTCACCAAGAACAAGAACCGGCGCACACGTTTTCCGTAGTCTGAAAACAGCCCACAGCAGCTTTACGGCTTCAGGTCCCTCCCCCAAAAAGTACCGCGCCGCAGGACCATCCAGAACAGGCGACTCTCCGGGAACGTCATCCAGTGACTTGTGCAATAATGGGACGGTATCACAGTCCTGTTCCAACTCATACATAAGCCGGTTAATATCACCGGGAAGCACATAGAAACCGGGGAGACCAAGTGTTCTCGCAAATCGCGCAAAAAGACCCCAGCATTCCCGTGACACAACAAACAGGGGCGGCCGATTCCGGATTGAGGCAAGATGAGAAAGAAGGTGTTTTGGATTGGCACAGTAAAAAACGGGGTCAAAGAAAACTGCGTCAAACACCCCGGAGGAAACAGCACGGCAAGCCGCGGTACTTGTTTCGATACGAGACACCTGCAACTGCTCCTGGGCAGATTGTTTGAGAAGAGAAAATCCTTTCGAATCGCTCGTAATGTACGCGACAGAACGCACCGGTCATCCTTTCCGGCATGGTTCCGGGTGCGAAAACCAGGGGAAGATCAGGCAGAAACCCGGAAAATCCGGTAACACAGCAGTAGTACGTTATACCACAAGTACTGAAAAAATCTTGCAATCCGTAAAGGATTTTTTAAAACAAGCGGGAAATATTCCAGGCCGCGAACAAAGGTTTTTTCCGAAATCCTCCGCTTCCGTTCTGAAAAGATATCCAGGACCTCGGGATTCCAGATAAACAGCCCGGCATGCAACCGTTGTCTGTTCCGGTGTATCCACTTCTGACCGGAGGGGATCCCGTTCGCAAGCAGGGTGAGTGCCGGCTGGGCCTTGGTAATAGCGGTAAGAATGTTCTTTTCCATGGTTTTATGATAATACCCCGAGAACCGCCCCACAATACTGAGCGCAGGAAAAGTGCTTTTCAAATTACGCTCCGCCTGTGAAAGACTCCGGGGTTGCGCACCAAAGAGATATACAGACTTACGATAACGCTCAAGAATTCCA
>CAZVEL010000218.1:0-5373 GCA_964626305.1 uncultured Treponema sp.
TTCCCTGGATCGGTTTGCCGTCAACATGATTCCAGAGCCAGGCAGAAAATGAGCCGAATTCCTTTTGCATGTCGAGAAAAACACGAGCATTGCGAACAGACGATTCAACCTTTCGCCGGTTCCGGATAATACCGGGGTCGGCAAGAAGTTCCGCCTTCTTTTTTTCATCGTACGCGGCTACCGTTGCCGGATCAAAATTGTCATAGGCGTTCCGATACATTTCGCGCCGTTTCAGGATGGTAATCCAGGAAAGACCTGCCTGTGCCCCCTCGAGAATGAGCATCTCGAAAAGGTGCCGGTCATCGGTTACCGGCACGCCCCATTCCCTATCGTGGTAGTCAATGTATACCGGATCAGTAAAGCCCGCCCAGTCGCAGCGCATTGTTTCCGTTATGTGTTCCATATCGTCAGTATATCTCCTTCCGGCTGGTTTTGGGGAGGGGAGTGCTTGTCCCAACACGTTTTATTGCATATCATTAGTACATGGCCCGGTACGGTGACCCTTTCCCGAGTCTGAAAAACTTTCAACAATTTTGGTAGCAGTAAGAAGGACCCCCTCCCATGATTACTATTTCAAGTTTGATAACCGCAGCTATCATTTTTCTCGCTCGTGTCTGTGATGTATCGCTCGGAACCTTCCGTCATGCCATGGTTATCCGGGGCAAGAAATCCATAGCGTTCGGTCTTGCCTTCGCGGAATCACTCATCTGGGTGTACGCGGTGTCGCGGGTTCTTTCACAGATTTCCGAGCCGGTGACCGCGGTTGGCTTTGCCCTCGGATTTGCGACGGGAACCTGGGTTGGTATCAGTATTGAAGGCTTTTTCAAGATCGGGGAGCAGGCGGTGCGAATTTTTACCCCCCGCGGCGAGGAACTTGCTACAGCGCTCCGCGACAAGGGCTACCGGGTTACTGTTTTTAACGGAATGGGCAGAAACGGTCCGGTAAACATGGTTTTTGTCCAGATAAAGCGGCGGGGATCCCGGGGTGTGGTTACCTTTGCCCGGTCTCTGGATCCGGCCTGTTTTGTGGTGGTAGACGATGTAAATGACACGTCGTCTGCCTGGGTTCCCGTCCGCAAGTAAGGTTCAACCATATATGACGGTAACCCTTCCTGATCCGGAGCATAATTTCCTGCTCCAGGGATGCAATTTATTCCAAACCCAATTCTGGTCCTGTTTTCGCCGTGAGCTTGGGCAGGAGGTTATTCCGCTGGTTGCTTCCGGTGAGACGGGCACGTTTCCCTGTTCGGTACACATTCGCACCGGTGTCCCCGGTTTTGCCTATGGCTACCTTCCCCGTGTTCCGGATATTCCAGTCGCGGAAGAAAACCGTGGACTTTTTCTGGAGGCGCTTTCAGCTGCTGTTGCCTTCCATGTTCCGCCGGAAACGGTTTGCCTCCGGTATGACACCGTATGGCCGTCACCTTTTACCGATTCCTCGTATTATTCGAATGGTCAGTGGAAGGGGGCTCCCCGGGCCGTGTTCCGGGAGCTCAGGATGAACAGTGGTACCCGGGAGCGCAAACTCCGCAAGGCAGAGATTGACCATATCAGTCCAGACACCGTTATTATCGATCTTGACAAGAACGACGAGGTGCTTCTTTCCCGCATGCGGCAAACAACCCGGAACAGTGTACGCCGGGCATACCGCAGCGGGGTTACCTTTCGGGTTATGAGTCCGGACGAGCTGCCGGCATGGTACCGGCTCTATGAGGAGACTGCCGTACGGAAAGGGCTTTCCTACGAAAAACTGTCCTACTTCGAAACACTTATATCTCTTGCCGGCCGGACTGCGGGGAGTCCCGATCTCAGGATTTATGGTGCGGAGAAAGACGGGACCCTTCTTGCCGGTGCGATAACCGCGTTTTGCGGAGAAAATGCCTATTATCTGTACGCTGGTTCATCCCTTGAACACCGGAAATGCATGGCAAATTACGGGCTACAGTGGCAGATCCTTCGAGAGGCCCGTTCGGCAGGATGCCGCCATTACGATCTCCTCGGAGTTCCCCCGAATAATGACCCGTACCATTCCATGTACGGTCTGTATACATTCAAAACCGGTCTTGGCGGCAGGGTTGTCCATTACAGCGGTTGTTGGGATTATCCGCTCAATGACCGGCGCTACCAGCTCTTTCGTAATGCTGAATCGTTTGCCGGTATTCACTGATCCACCGGCTCTGTACCGCTGCAAACACTCATGATATACTTTTCCTGATGGAACACACCGATGTCAGTGAATTGATTACCTCGCCCGTATACATGCAGATTGCCCTTGATGTTGCCTCCCGCATTGAGCGGGGGGAGCTTGCTGAAAACACAAAGCTCTATGGCCGGTCGGTTATGTCATCCGAATACGGGGTGTCTCCCGAAACTATCCGACGTTCACTCAAGCTCCTGTCTGATATGGGAGTTGTCAATGTACAACACAACAGCGGTGCCGTTGTACTCTCCCGGGAAAAGGCCTCTCAGTATGTTGCGCGTTTTTCCGAGTATAATGATGTAAAAATCCGCAGGAAGAAGCTTCGGAAGATAATGCACGAGCATATTCTGCAAACCCGCGTCATGATGGATCTCGTAAACGAAATTACCGGTGCCGATGACCGTGTTTCACGGAGTAATCCATTCAGGAATTATGAAATTGATATCCCTGAAAACTCTTCAGTAATCGGTAAAACCATCGGTGAGCTGCAGTTCTGGCAGGAAACCGGAGCGACCGTTATTGCCATCCGCCGGAGCGACAAGATCATTCTCTCTCCCGGTCCATATATTCGCCTCGAGTCGTTCGACACCATCATTTTTGTGGGGGATACCCGTACTGTGACCGCCGTTTCCTCTTTCGTGGATCGTGATAATTAGTATTACCGTGTCATCCATACCCTGCGATTTTCTTGACAACTGCCAACTTATGCATTATTTTAAGTATGTTGGAACTGACAACTTCATTTAAATCTATAATATGTCAGTTTTTCCCAAGTTCAGGAGGTACTATGAACTTTTTCAAAATCGTAACTGTTTCAATTTGTGTATTGCTGTTGGCAGCCTTTCCGCTTGCCGCCGGTGGTTCGGGAGACACCGCTGATACCATTTCCTTCGCAGGATCTGGTGGATATCCGCCGTTCAACTTCATTCTTGAAAACAATGAGGTAGACGGATTTGACGTTGACGTTGCCAAGGAAATTGCCAAGCGAATGGGCAAGGAACTCAAGTATGTCACCACTTCATGGGATGGAATCCTTGAAGGACTCCGTGCCGGCCGTTATGACGGAATTCTCGGATCCATGGGTATTACCGATTCCCGTCTTGAAATTGTTGACTTCTCGACGCCATACTACTATTCCGGTCCCCAGCTCATCGTACGCAAGGACAGCGGTATTAACAGCATTGAGGATCTCGATAAAAGCAACACCGTTGCGCTTGCAACCGGCACCACTTTTGAAGACGATGCAAAAAAGCATGACATTACGGTGAAGCTCTATGAAGATGACAATCAGACCCTTATGGAACTGATTAACGGCCGTGTTGACGCTGTACTTACCGATCGTATCGTAGGTCTCAACGCCATGAGCAAGATGAAGGGCGGTGACAAGCTGACTCTTGCCGGATCGGTTCTCCGCACCGAAATGATGGGTGTCGCATTCAAGAAAAACAGCCCGCTTACAGCGGAAGTAAACAAGATTCTTGAAGAGATGCGTGCTGACGGAACACTTACTGAGATCAGTAACAAGTGGTTCCCCGGACAGGACATCACCGTACAATAACGGTAAGGAGCTTGTATGGAGGGATTATTCCCCTGGGACTTTACCGTAGTTCCCGCGAAATTTCATCTGTTTGTCAGCGCAGCGGGGTATACGCTCTACATCACCACGCTCGGCATACTGGCCGGTATTGTCACTGGTCTGGTGGTCGCGCTTGCAAAGATTTCAAAACGGAAGGTGCTGAACAAACTGGCATCGGTGTATATCTTTATAATTCGTGGAACTCCGTTGTTGCTGCAGCTGTTCATCATCTATTACGGAATGACGGCCATTGTGACGGTCCCTCCGCTTGCCTCGGCTGTTATGGCGTTAGGTATTCATAACGGCGCCTATATAGCAGAGATTTTTCGCGGTGCCATCCAGTCTATTGATTATGGACAGATGGAAGCCGCGCGGAGTCTCGGCATGACGCGGGGACGTGCCATGCGGCGGATTGTTCTGCCTCAGGCGTTCAAGCGTGCGGTACCGCCGCTGGGCAACCAGTTTATTATTGCGCTCAAGGACAGCTCTCTTGCGAGTACTATTGCGGTTCCCGAGCTTTTGCTCCGCGGACGGCAGATGGGCGCATCATCGTTTATGTACATGGAAATGCTGGTTATCGTTGCCATCTGGTATCTGCTTATGACCGGTGTTCTCAGTTATGTGATTCATCGGGTTGAGACAAGGTTAAAGGTGAGCGACCGTGGATAATACAAACGAAAACAAACCGATCCTTTCCGCAAAGGACATTAACAAGTGGTTCGGCGACCTTCATGTGCTCAAAGGGGTATCCCTTGATATTGCTGAAGGCGAAGTAGTTGTCATTATCGGTGCGAGCGGTTCGGGAAAGAGCACCTTCCTTAGGTGTATCAATTTCCTTGAGGAAGCCCAGAAGGGATCTATTTCCTTCCAGGGCAAAAAAATCCGCAAGCAGGGCCGTGACCTCAACAAGCTTCGTACCGAGATCGGCATGGTTTTCCAGCACTTCAACCTTTTTCCCCATATGACCGTTCTTGGTAATGTGATGGAAGGACCGGTGCAGGTGCGGAAAATGACACACAAGGAAGCTGAAAAGCATGCCCGGGCACTGCTCGAAAAAGTGGGGCTGGACGACAAGGCAGATTTTTATCCGTCAACTCTTTCTGGCGGACAAAAGCAGCGTGTTGCCATTGCGCGTGCGCTTGCCATGAATCCGTCGGTCCTGCTTTTTGATGAGCCCACAAGTGCGCTTGATCCGGAGCTGGTTGGCGAAGTTGTGCAGGTTATGAAAGATCTGGCCAATAACGATGGTATGACCATGATTGTGGTAACCCACGAAATGTGGTTTGCGAAAGAAGCGGCTGATCGCGTTTTGTTTATGGACGATGGCATCATCCTGGAGGAAGCAACTCCGGACAAGATGTTCTCCGATCCAGAGCATGAACGGACCAAGCAGTTCCTGCAGCAAATATTGAATAACTAGACATGCGGCGCTTCGGCGCCGCATTTTTTTTGTACTGCTACCAAAAATGTTGAAAATATTTCCCGGGTAACCGCTTCGCAGGCCAGCGATGGAACAGATCGTTTCTGTTTGACAGCTGCGCCGTGCCGCGCCTATAGTGATTTCATGAGTACTCACGTAATTACGACCCTGATTGAT
>CAZVEL010000219.1:0-5881 GCA_964626305.1 uncultured Treponema sp.
GGGTGCCCCGTCCCACAAAGTCGTTGTAGTTGAGGCAGAATCCGTCCGGGAAGGAGTTGCCGCTTTTCCCGCGGACAATCATGGTGTGGAATCGCAAGTCGTCCTTGTCCTGCGCGGGGAAGTAGCGCGGGCTAACCGTCCGCACGGTGCCGTCGTCGTTGAAGAGGGCACCTCCTTCCATGATGATGTTGCTGTACAGGACGTCTTCCATGAGTGCCGGCGGTTTTGTCGGCCCGAACATGCCGGTGCAGACGAGGCGGAGACGGCGCGGTTTTGTGCCGGTATTGGTTACGGCAATCCGTTGAGCTTCAACGGCGAGAGGGAGACCCGGTTCCTGTTTCGGGAGGAACAGGGTCCGTTCAATTGTGAGGCCGCAGGCGGTTTCATACAGGATTCGGGTATGGTTTTGCCCGTGTACACAGGTTCCGCGTACTACGGATTCGTGTTCGGGATTGCCTGAATAAAAAACCTGACGGCCGTCTTCGACAAGGTAGAACTGACGGTTCGCGGGGAAACCGTTTTCTTCCTGTCGGAGGTCCCAGCGTGTTGCCAGAACCTGGGTGGCGGCATGAGAGCGGAAGCTTCCGCGGCCCAGGCGGTCCACCACGCTCTTCGGCGTGGTCTGGAGGGGATGGTCAAAACCGGTCCGGTTTCCCATAAGAAGGTTTGCGTAAAAGTGCGGACCCGGAGAGGGTGTCTTGAGATCGATGACATGTTCTCCGTCGGCATTGATGTGACCTGCCCAGTCGGGAACCGAATTGAGGACGGGCATCATTTCCATGAGGAGGTCTTCCGCTATCGGTTCGGCCGTAACGGTCTTGCCCGTTGAACGGTAGGCGGAAAGCGCGTCGTTCTGTGAAAGACAGAAGAGGACGGAATCGCCGGAGGAGGAGAGGGTGCGGCAGAATGTGTTGAAGCGTTCCGCCTTCAACAGCTCTTGTACTACCGGAGCCTTGAAGGGAAGGCCGCATACGCCTACTGCAGAATCACGGCTGCTCGTCAGGAATCGGCCATCGGACGCGCCGGTATAATATGAAGAAAACAGCCCCTGTAAAAGGCTGTCTGGTTCTCGCGAATCGGTTCGTGCTGAAAGATAACGACTCATGCAAAATTCCTTGTGTATTTGGTACGTATGTATACGGGAAGCGGTTTCCCGCTTCCCATAAAAACCCTTACTTGGGAGTATACTTTATGTAGTCATAATTTGCATACAGAGGGCCGTTGTAATAATAGTGACCAAGCCAGCTGTCTACTCCGGTTCCGGGCCACAAGTTCACCATGATCTGCATGGGATGACTTGGCAGCTGCGCCCCATAGGGAGCGTTGAAGCCGGTGTTGTTAACACCCCACTTCCACTGTCCGTCCACATACCAGTTGATGTAGCCGTTTCCATATTCGATGGCATATGTGTGGAATCCATGTGCTGCGTCGAATCCGAGGTCAACGATTTTCTCGTGGCCTCCAACACCGTTTACATAATAGTTGAACTGTACTTTGGTTGTGTCTTTTCCCAGAATTTCCACGTCAATCTCGTCCCAGGGATTGCCGGTATACAGGAAAAATGACGTAACGGTACCGGATCCCTTGGCCGCCTTCATGTTGGTTTCAAAGGTTCCATAGGAAAAGGTGTTGTTGGTACGATACTCTCCGCTGGAATAGGGTTTTCCGTGGCTCGGGGTATTGTCGAGCTTTAGTACCAGCTGACCGTTATCGAAGTATGCGTTTTCCGGCCGCCACCCGCAGTTGAACATACCACCGTTTGTCCAGTTTGCCTTGTTCCATACACCGGTATCAAACCAGTCCAGAGAGTCCAACAGGGACCATGTTTGTACTGCGCGGGAATTGTCTTCACTGTCCGCTATTGCGCTTGTGTCCGCTTCCATCCCGCAGGAAAGTAACATTCCTGTCGCGATAAGTGACAGAACCAAAAAACCTGAGATTTTTTTCATGGTTTTCCTCCTCATGAGTAATGCTACTATCTCTTCAAGGATTAACCAGCTACGCTCAGTTGGTTTCTTTCCAGTACTAAAGGTCGGGGTTTTATCGTGAAAAGAACAAATGAGTTCCCCGGAAGCAGGTTTATGGAACCGGTTTTACCTGGCTTAGATTTTTCGATGCTATCATCCGGAAAACCAGTACCATTGGTGCTAGTTTTCATCGGGGGAAAGGAGACTGTTCACGAGGGAGAAGACATAGGCGCTGAACCCGAAGCGCCCCACCTGTTCGTCGCGGAGCAAGCGTAACAATTCTCCCTTGCCGGTAATACCGAGCTTGTTGTACACCTGGGTCAGGTGACCTTTTACCGTGCTTTCGGCAATGAAGAGCTTTTCGGCGATATCGCGTATGCGGTATCCCTGGAGCTGAAGCTCAATTATTTCCTGTTCCCGCCCGGTAATCTTGTGCGCGGTAAAGAACTCCTTGTCCGGCAGGATACCGCTGTTCAGGAAGGGAAGTGGATCGAGTGCGTCCCAGCGGATGCGGAGAAGATTCCCTGCTTGATCGAATTTGCCGGATATCTTTACCACGGGAATATAGCGCCGACGATCCGGGCTCATCAGACGGATACCCGGACAGTCGAGTTCACGCACTTCATGGAGTCTTCGTACAACATCTTCTGCGAGAGCGGCGTCTTCAGCTTCAAGATAGTTCTTCAGGCTTGTGAACGCAGCGTTTTCAGGAATGACAAGGCCGTCCTTGGCCGCAGCATTCCGGTATTCAATACGGAGGAGGGTGTCTGTTTCCAGCACCATGACCGGAACGGCTGCTGCCATTTCACGGTATCGTTGTTCACTTTCCCGGAGGGCTTGCTCAACTTGTTTGCGTTTCTTTGTCTGGGCAATTGAATCAAGTGTCTGGGACACCTGATCGCGGAGAGATTCAAAGACAAGCGCATCAAGTCCGGTCCCCTCAAGGATGATATACCCGTATGAATGGGTGCGTCCAAGAAGCGGCATGCGTACTGAGTCAGTTCCACCCGGAGAGTCAAGACAGCGTACAAGTTCCACATCATCATAATACCCGGATTCTCCTGAACTGTCCGTGGTTTTGGGGGCCGGGCGGTGAAGTGCAAGTATGACACGGGTACAGCCGGTAAGCGGTGCATTTTTTGTCAGTATCCTGATGAGTGATTCTTCGTCTGTTACCGGTGCGAGTTCAAGGGAGAGTTCCCGAAAGAGGTGGAGGGTGTCGCGGAGGATGGATAGTTCCCGCGCATGGTGTTCGGTTGATTTCCGCGTTAGCAGGGCAAAAGCACTGGAAAAAAGATCTTCCATATACTGGTGGGTACGGAGGTCGCTGGAATTCGCGGTACTATCGCGGCGTACTTTCGACAGGAGAATATGCCACCGGGTGGAAAAATCTTCCCAATCGCCGGTAAGGTCAAGGAGTCCCGAGAGTACCTGCAGGAAAAGTGGACGGTCCACGAATTTCCGCAAGTCCAGTACCGCCGCGCTACCGAGTGAGGTCACGGCTTCATCCGCCTGTTCCTGGATTTGCGCCGGTAACGGTGTTCTTGTATCCTCCTGTTCATTTGTTGCAGAGAGGAGGGGGATATCGGTACACCCGCATGACTCGCGAATTACCGGGATACAATTCAGGCGTTTTTCCGGAGCGGTGGGCAGGTCAGTCCAGCCGATCTGATTGAGGATTTTGAGCCCGGCAGTGTATGCCTGTTCATACAGGGGCTGATGAACCGTGGTCATGAGCGGAGTGAGAAAGCCGGCTTCCTGAATGTCATCAAAACCGGTTATGGCATAATCCCTCGGGCAGCGTAACCCCCGTTTACTCATGGCTTGCACAAAACCGAGAGCCATGTCGTCGTTGGCACAGGACAGGACGTTGAAGGGAAGACGTGAATCGGAATCGAAAATCGCAGCAAGGGCCTGTCCTGACCCGTAACTCAGATCACCTGGATACACGAGCTGATGGTTTTCGGGTATTCCGTG
Organism: uncultured Treponema sp.; assembly: GCA_964626305.1. Taxonomy (GTDB): domain Bacteria; phylum Spirochaetota; class Spirochaetia; order Treponematales; family Treponemataceae; genus Teretinema. Next base: position 3,945 of record CAZVEL010000219.1, read on the forward strand.
TCGGGCAAGTGTTTCTTTCCAGGCGACAAGGCGTGCGGCGGCGTCGGGGCTGTGGTCGGGTCCCGTGAGAAAAGCGAAGCGCGAAAAATCGTGGGACTTGATCAGATGTTCAGTCAGGCCGATCATGCCGCTTGTGTTGTCGGTCTCCACACACGGGTGTTCAGGAAGTGTCATCCCGATGGTGACAAGAGGTATCGGTTTGAAGGAATTGAGGAAAGCGAGATTCTGCTCGGGTTCTAAGAAGCTGCCGATGGAGCCCGCGGTAACCACGAGACCGTCGGGCCGATCCTCGTGAGACGATCCGATGGCGAGGGAGTATATCCGGTTAAAGAGATCTTCATTTCCGTAGGGGGATCCCAGAGAACGTCCTACATAAATTCTCAGCCGCACGTTGGTATCCCGTGCAAGATTTTCAAGACCGCGCCGGATGAGCGACTGATACCGTCCTTCAATCTGGTTTATCAACAAACCGATTACTGGAGAGGCTGTTTTGTGGACTCGGGAAACAAATGTCATTGAACACAGTATGGACCCAAATTTGTGAATCTGTCCAGAGGAAAGAAGCGCAATTGTCGGGTTATTGCTCCGGCCTCTCTTTCATTCTGCAGGCAAAAAACAGTGAGAAAATCGGTATTATGCTCATGAGCGTAATACCGGCCCGCAGGGAGCCGATCTGGTCGTTTATCAATGAAAAGGTAAAAGGTCCGATCGCGCTTGCGATAACGGTAATGGACACGACCACCCCATTCAAGCTACCCAGGTGAAGGCGTCCGAAGAGTTTGGGGATGATGGCGGTTTGCAGCGGTGCCATGAATCCGCCGCTCAGACCGAGACCCAGTATGAGCATGAGGTATCCCACCGGGGTGCTCATGAATTGTACCGAGATGTAGGATAAAAGCTGGGCAAGTGCCAGGGATACTATGAAGAACTTTGCGGGGATTCGTTCGGTAAGGATTGACGCGGAGAAACCCAGGGGAACGGTGATAATGGACGCAGGAATGAATACCGCAACCGCGCGGGCAAGGGAGATGCCGGCCTCCGCGCCGATTGCCTGGATGTGGAAGGTGAGTCCGGTATTTACCAGCGCGTTCGCGGCCAGGCCGAGAACTACCGCCCAGAACGCCCGTGTTTTCAACGCTTCACGGCGTGTGTGTCCGGTGAGCGCCGGTGCCGTGCGGTCTTCACCAGTTTTGACCGATATGCCTCCATCTACCGCTATGCCTTCTTCCTCCGGTGTATTGCGGTAAAAGAGAAGCGCTACCACTGTCATGAGAGATCCGACTGTAATACCGATTATTCTCCAGGCACCGCTCCAGCCAAAGGCGAGGACAAAGCCCGCGAGAATTGCCGGTGCTGCGGAGAACGCTATTGAATTGGCAATACCGATAAACGCGAACGCCTTTCCGCGGTTAAGATGAAACCATTTGCCGATCATGGTATTTGCCGTGAGCGGCAGCATCCCCTGTCCGAAGAAGCGCAGGGCAAAGATACCCAGGGCAAGCGCGATTGAATACACCAGTGACAGTGATACGAGACCCTCAAAGACAGCAAGGCTTTCCAGCCGGCTCAACAAAAGCAGCGTAAGCGCGAGCGAGAGAGACGCGACTGTCATCATGATTCTGCTGCCCTTCCGGTCAATTATCGGGCCCATGAATGGCAGGAGGAATCCGCTCACCAGTGTTCCGATCATGTACAGCAGGGAAAGTCGGGTTCGTGAAATACCGGTTACTCGCAAGAGGGATTCGGTAAACGCGCTGAACCCGGCTGTTTGTCCGGGTATGCTCATGATTACTCCCAGCGCGGCGAAGGGCAGGAGAAACCAGCCGTAATAAAACGGGAAATGTTTTGGCGAAACAAGCCGCCTGATGGGGTTTTGCATTGCAGCGAAGTATAGCAGGCGGATAGAAAAGTATCAATTTGCATGGGGATGGATTTTC
>CAZVEL010000220.1:0-2992 GCA_964626305.1 uncultured Treponema sp.
CAAGATCCCGGTTGAGCGCGGCTATCCGTTGATAAGAATCTATGTTGTTGAGGGTTACGCTTATCTGTTCTCGGAGGGTTCCGAACAGGGAAAAAAGGATTTCTTCAACTTCGAACACCAACAGTCCGAATGCTTTGTCTCCAAAGATGAGTGCTTCTACAATACGGAATGGCGTACCGGTATCAGTAGATGAGTTTGTAGTAAAACGGGTTTCGGGTTTCTCCATGAAGCGGGAGCCCTGTTCCCGGCTCCAGGTGATTACCGGGTTGAGACCGGAGTCCTTCGCACCCGGTGTATTGAACAGGAGCAGGGAACAGCTCGCTATTTCGGGAATTCGCGGAAGGGTGCGGCCGAGTATCTCCGAAAGCTGTTCCATTGTCGTGGTATTCATCAGTCCTTCACTGATAAGGGATAGCGCGGCATCCCGGCGCTCTTTCCGATAATAGTCGCGGCGGAGCGTCCGGTAGGACTGGTTTGCCAGCTTTGCGCTTTCCATATATTCCGGTGTTAATCCGCATCCGCAGCTTTCCCGTATACGCAGTTCGGTGGGTACGAGGGTTTCTTTCGGAACGGGATATCCGTCGATGAGACGGTCTACCATGATGATACCCTCTTCGCCGAGTTTGTCCGGCTGTTGGGTAACGGTGGTAACTGGCGGATCGAAAACGCCAGCTTCCGGAATATTGTCAAATCCGGTAAGCAGATAATCACGGGGACAGAGGCGACCGTGTTTCTTCATGACTTCTATAAAGCCAAACGCCATCTCGTCATTCACCGAAATAACGGAATCGAACTGAATACCGTGTTCAAGAATATATGCCGCCGCTCTTTCGCCGGATTCCTTGTACCAGTCACCGATAAATATTCGCTCCGGCGGCAATGTGGTACCGGCGTTTTGAAGAACATTGACTGCGGCATTCAACCGTAACCGGGTTTCTGTATTGATTTCCGGGCCGGTAAGGAAGACCGGCGCTCTGCATGAGTGTTTCTCTGTAAGGTGGCGGGCTATGGCTTCCATGCCTGCGGCATTATCCACAACGATGCTTGGGATTCCGGGAATTTTGATTCCCGCGCTGACCGAGGGAATCCCGTGGAACCGGTCAAAAAGAGTGCCCATGATGTCAAGATCGATAAAATTACCCAGCAGGGAAGATATGACGAGCAACCCGTCGGGTTTGTCATATTTTACAAACTCATAGACGAAATTCCGTCGGCGTTCAAAACCGGTTTGTATTTCATAGAACCCTCCTGAATAGAAGATCAGGTGGATCCCCAGTTTTTCTGCGGCTCGAGCGACACCCTGTGAGAACTTCTTTTCATACGGGCGCATGGCGCCACCGATGTGCGTTGTCAGTACTCCGATCGTTTTTGGCATCATCAATACTGTACCCTTTGTTCAGTGAAGCGTCAAACATACTTCCATGCTATAATCCCGTTCATGGTTCATTTTTTCAAGTATTTTTCCGGTATTGTTCTGGCTCTGTTTTTCTTGTCCGGCCGTGTCGGAAAAGCGGTTGTCCCGGGAAAAGAGTCCTGGGCTGTTTCGATACAGCCGTATGCAGAGCGGGACGGGTTTTTCCGGGTAAGCGGAAGGCAAATTCTGGACGGTACCGGTAACCCGGTTCTGCTTCGGGGCATTGCCTTCGGAAACAATGTCTGGGCAAACCCTGCGTTCCCACCGGAACGGCATCATGATGAGAAAGATTACGGGTGGGCGAAAGAGCTCGGTTTTACCACAATCAGGTTTTATCTGAATTACGGAATTTTTGAATCTGATTTGAATCCGTACGAGTATAAACAGTCCGGTTTTGACTGGATTGACCGGAACATCCTCTGGGCAAAGAAACACGGCCTCCGGCTGATCCTGAACATGCACACGCCACAGGGCGGGTTCCAGTCCCAGGGAAACGGTGATGCCCTGTGGACGGTCAAGGAGAATCAAAAGCGGTTTATCGCGCTCTGGAAGGAGATTGCCCGCCGCTACGCAGACGAACCTCATATAATCGGCTTTGATCTGCAAAACGAGCCGGTGGTTACGGAATCAATCAGTCAGTGGGAGCAGCTTGCCAATGAAACGGTTGCTGCGATCCGGGACGTTAACCGGCACCATATCATTTTTATCGAACGCATGAATGCGAACAAGGGCGCAGGAGACAATATCTGGCATCCGGATCAAAACGGTGACATGAACTTTTTTATCATTCAGGACAAGGGCATTGTGTACGAGTTCCATTTCTATGAACCCATGGAGTTCTCCCATCAGGGCGCTTCGTGGATTCCGCATCTGGAAGGGGAGCGTTCTTCCTGGCCTGATCCGGCACGTCTTGAAGTTGCCGGGCCGGTCACCTGGAAATGGGCGACCTTCAAGAATCCCCCGCTTCCTTCGGGGAACACCGGCTGGACCCGTCTTGAGGGTGTTCCGTTCAAAGCGGACAACAACGATTGGGATATCGGGAAGCTGGCCATCCAGTGCGACGGGCTTGGCCGGGGACGGGTCTCTGTTGATGATGTTCGTCTGGTTGAGCGAACGCCTTCGGGTGAAATCGTCCTGGAGCGGGAGTGGCCTTTTGATGAGTTTGAATCGTTTTATTACTGGTCTGATCCGGTTTCCGGATCGGGTGTCTGGAAAAAAGACGCCGGTCGTTCGGGAAGCGGTGGCTGGATCATGAAAGGGTCCCGCGCTTCAGCGGTGCTTTCCGGAGATGCAGCGATTATCCGAATAACAAAGGGAAACACCTATACGGTTAGCGGATGGATGAAAGGGGAGCAGCTACCGGAAGACGCCGCGGCCCGGATCAGGATTGATTTTCACTCGGCCGACGGCGAAATTGGCGCCTGGACGCGGGACTATCTTGAATCCCGCATTGATCGGTTCGACGCATTTGGAGAAAAATACGGAGTTCCCCTGTATCTGGGTGAATTCGGTACTGTGGTGGATTCATTCAGCCGCGGCGGCGCGGCGTGGGTTTCCGACGTGATTGATATTTGTGTA
>CAZVEL010000221.1:0-2904 GCA_964626305.1 uncultured Treponema sp.
TTCCAGGGTAAGGTCTCCAATAAACCGGGAATATTTGAACACCAGGGGCTGGCGGCGAACCTTGTCTCCCCATGAATCGGTAACAACGTTGGCGACTCCATAGCCCCTGACTGTTGCGTTCATGGCCGGAAGATTTGTCTGCAAGCCATAATGGGGATACATATTTTCCCATCCAGGACCCATATGGGCAAACGGAGGGGTTTTACGCATGAGCAGTTCCTGTCTCCAGAACATTTCTTCGTCAATCACTTCACCGTATCCGGAATAGTTTACAATGGTTTCAAGAAAAACCTTTCCCGATTCTGAAATGCTTCTTGCAAGCATGCGGTCATCTTCGGGACTGTCTGACGGATCTATGAAGAAAATATCGAGAAAAAGTGATTTCTCTCGTTCCGAGGGATCACTTATGCGTGAAATGGAACGAATAAGTTCCGCATGTTTTGAACGGGGGAAAGGCCAGGAGCCAAATTTTTGAATTGTTTTAAGATCTATTCCAAGTATGAGAATATCAGGATGAATATCAGGATTTGGTTCTTTTTTCCATACACCTTTTTGAATCGCCCGGGCGGTATCGAAATTTTTGAAAGCAAAATAAGTATCAAGAAGACGCCCTTCAAGGGTATCAAAAAAAGCTATGGAAAAACCTGTTAGAGATAAAAGAAGAGCAAAGAACAGACCGATGACCAATCCGAAATTTCTTGTCTTGAAAAAAGTTCGAAATTTTTTCATGGTCACCTCCTTCGCCCTTCGGGCTACTGTATCTGCAGGGCGATTATTCGTGATTTTGCAAGTAATGCCCAGGTATCCTCAGGATAGTCTTCGGTCAACTTCTCATAGGATGTTATTGCAAGATCGCGATTACCGCGCTGTTCTTCGATACGTCCAATATTGAACAGAGCCCGTGACTTCTGGCTGAATGATTCATGGTTATAGGCTTTCTCATACTGGGTTATCGCAACGTCCGGCTCCCCGAGTTCTTCAGAACAGACAGCCGCATTGTAATATGCCACAGCGGCTGTATAAATGTCATCATCCGCCTTGACACAGGAAAGATAGTGTTCCCGTGCATTGATCCAGTCTTTTCGTCCAAAATAGATCTCGGCAGCGACCAGGTTTGCACGTGCACCAGAAGAAAGGCGCTTGTTGCGTGAAGCAATTGTTTTGAGTTCTTCAAGAAGACGGTCTTCCGAATCAGTAAGAGCCTGGCCTTCATCTTCCATCTTCACCTTTTCCCAGTCTTCCAGGACGGTTTCAATCTGTGCTGTAGCCGCGGAATTCTTCCGCTCAACAACAATGAAATAGACCACAACCGCGATGAGTATTGCCGATAACACAGCAATCACTGAAAGGATACCCTTCCGATGCTTCATGAGGAATTCACTTATGACGACGGGAATCGGCTTTTTCTCATCTTTTTCTTTTTGTACAACACTGGTTGCCATGGCGTTATTTCTCCTTGATTTCCAATTCTTTTATTAACCGTGACAGGTACGTTCTTTGTATATCAAGTACCTGTGCGGCAAGCGTCTGGTTCCAGTCGTTTTCTTCCAGAACTTTCTGCAAGTAATGCTTCTTAAACAGATTAAGCACCGATTTTAAACTCTTGTCCGCTATATTAGTATTATCAGGCATTGTCCTGATATTCAAGAGGAGGTCATCTTCCTGAATATACGGCGGCGACCCGATAACACAGGCCCGCTCTACCGTATTTTCCAGTTCCCGTATGTTTCCCGGCCATGAATACGAAAGTATGGCACTCATGGCACCTTCGGAAAATCCTGAAAAATCCTTTTTAGTTTCATGGGAAAATTTCTTCAGGAAAAAACTGGCGAGTTCCGGAATATCCTCTATACGCTGCTTCAGGGGCGGAATATACAGAGGAAGAACATTGAGTCGATAATACAGATCAGAGCGAAAACTCTGCTGTTCAACCAGTTTTTCAATATCCCGGTTCGTAGCAGCGATAATCCGGACATTTACTGAAAGTGTTTCGCTTGAACCAACCTTTTCAAACGACTTGCTCTGGATTACCCGCAGGAGTTTTGCCTGCAGAGAAAGGGGAAGATCACCAATTTCGTCGAGAAATATGGTTCCTTTATCCGCCATTTCGAACCGGCCCTTGCGATTGGTAATGGCATCGGTGAAGGCACCTTTTACGTGACCGAAGAGTTCGCTTTCAAGAAGTCCTTCGGGAAGGGCTGCGCAGTTAACCCTGATAAACGGACCGCCGGAACGGTCGCTTTTCAGATGGAGCTGTTCGGCAAAAAGCTCCTTCCCTACACCACTCTCACCAAGTATGAGTACCGATGAATCTGATTTCGCGACCCGGTTGATGATGTCCAGCTTTTCGAGAATAACCGGGCTTCTTGCGATCATGGTGTGGAAACCCCGGTCTGTTGTAATCTGATCCTGCAGGACTACTATCTCGTTCTGTGATTTTTGGAGATACAGGGCATTCTGGTAGGCAATAGCAGCCTGGTTCGCCATTATTTCAAGAACTTCAAGATCAGCCCCGGTAAAGCCCTGTCCCCGTTCCTTGTTCAGAATCTCAATAACACCAATACACTCGTCTTTAATCCGCATGGGAACAGCGAGCATGTTCTGAGTCTTGTATCCGGTTGATTGCTGAACGGCTGGAGAAAAACGGGGATCATTGGGTACATCGTTAACAACGAGGCTCCGGTTGTTTTTTACCACCCAACCAGCAATTCCTTCGTCCATCTTGACGACAAATTTTTTGGCTTCAAGACCTTTTGGACCAAGTGCAACCTCGAATTTGAGTGTCCGTGCTTTAGAATCCACAAGGAGCAGCGAAGCTGCGTCCCCGGAAACAAGACGCATTGCCGACTCAAGTATATGAGCCAGCAATGCGCTTAAGTTCGAATAATTAGAATTAATCAGTGT
>CAZVEL010000222.1:0-2625 GCA_964626305.1 uncultured Treponema sp.
CTTTTGTTCGAAGATGAAGCGTGCACGGTGAGTGATACGGTTCCTGATGAGCTCGTCCTCTGGACTGACACACCGGACGGGCTCGTTATTGTAACCGGCTGTTGTCATGCGGGATTCATCAATACGGTGAACTTTGTGCGGTCATTTACCGGGGATCGTCCGGTCGCTCTTGTGGCCGGAGGCTTTCATCTTGCCGGGGTGAATGCTGAAAGGATCGAAGCGACGGCCTCGTTCATTCGCGATAAGGGGATTCACCGGGTTGCCGCGTTCCACTGCACCGGAGATGATGAAACCCGGCGCCTTGAGGAACTCACCGGGGGTATCGTTGAAGCTGGTCACTGCGGAACCGTGCTGACAATCGGGTGTACGGCGTAAACACCGGGAGCAGCTATCTTGCGGTTACCCGGGCAGTTTACACACCGTAGACTACGAGCAGCACAAAGAAGAGGGCGAGTGTAAGAAGGGTTCCAAGCGAGAGCGTGGTACCCACAAATTCCGCTTCTTCCGTGCGTGCCCCGTCCATAAACAGAGGCATGATGAACGGTGGGGGAAGAATCGCCAGGGTGTACATGGCCGGCGCTAAAAGCTCTGGAACGTCTCCGAGATGCGGAAAAACGAGCCGGTCCATCAGTACGGCGAAGCTGAGAAGCAGGATGGTCCGCGTAGCGAGAAGCGCGAGCGGAGAGGTAAACCCCGAGAGGCGGAAACGGAGCTGGTAACCGATGATCACGAGTATGAGCGGAATGGTGAGAGCAGCGAGCATGGAAAGCGCGGTGTTAATTCCCACGAAGCCGGGGAGTGTTTCGAGCAGGCCTTCGGGAAGAAGGGCGTTGAGTGCCATCCCCGCAAGAATGGCGATGATCACCGGAGACGTAAAGAAAGACGAGACAATCGTACCGACCCGCGGTTTCCCCCGGGTCATGAGTGTGAGCAGGGTTGTCAGTACAAACCATACATAGAGTTCCTGTCCTAGATCCAGAATACCGATAGACTGAAGTCCCTCCTGACCAAAACTGATTCCGAACAGTGAAAAACCCAGCATACCCATTTCAAATCCTGTGAACATGAACGGCGCGTACCGGTTTCCGGGCGCGATGAACCGGCTGGCAAAACGACCGGCACCGAGCATTACGAGGTTGACCGCGAACATGAGTACAATCACCACGAGATAGTCCCTGTGAAAATCCAGTTCGAGAAAGGTGAGGAAGAGCAGTGCGGGAAGGGTTATCCGGACCAGCAGTCGTTTTATCTCGTCGATTGTCTGACCAGAAAGAAACTCATTTTTCCTGAACAGCACACCGAGTGCGAGAAAAAATACAATGGGCGCGAGTTTTTCAAAGATGGATACAAGAATCATGAAGGCTCTCCCCGCTGGTATTCCGGAGTGTCAATAATATGAATGTCTCGCTGCGGGAAAGGTATTTCAACCCCTTCGGTGCGGAAACGGTCAAAGATTGCATAGTACAGCCGGCTCCGCAGAAGAGCCGGGGTGCTGGTATACTGCTGGGTCCATACGGACAGGTTGAAGTTGAGCGCGCTGTCTCCGTAACTGTCGAAAAGGACGGCAGGCTCCGGTTTTGCGAGTATTCCGGTTTCCTGTTTTGCAATATCCAGAAGTATGTCCCGAATACGGGACGGGTCTTCTCTGTAGGAAACTCCCACCGGAATGAGAACACGCACGTTGCGGTCATCGTGCGACCAGTTGATAACTGTTGAAGTAACAAACTCTGTGTTGGGAACAATCACGGATATATTGCTGTTTGTCCGTATGGTTGTCGCCCGCATCGAGATATTGGTCACGTCACCCTTAACGGTGCCTACCTCCACCCGGTCGCCGAGCTTGATGGGGCGTTCCACCAGAATCACGAGGCCGCTTACGAGATTGTTGGTCAGGGACTGGAGACCGAATCCGATACCGACACCAAGGGCACCGAAGAGAATGGAAAAAGCGCTCAGGTCGAGGCCGGCGGACTGAAAGATCACGATAAAACCGAGTGTGAGAATGATGTAGCGGACAAGAGATGCTACCGCGTCGCGTACACCGAGTTCAATCGAGCTTTTGCTCATCAATTTGTGAACGACCCATCTCTGGGCGATTTTTGTCAAAACAATGATAAAGAATGTTGACAGAACCAGGATGAGCATCGACATGACGGTAACTGGGGATTTCCCCAGCGTAAAGACGGGGAAGTCAAGAATTGTACGTATTTTTTCAAGCAGTTCCATACAGACAAGTGTTCTCCGGGGAGGGGGCTGTTGTCAAGAAAAATCATGATACTTGATTGGTGATATTGATATTCATGACGACAAGACTCCAACAATTGTCCGTAATACGGGAGATTGCATGACCACACGGGGTTTAATTATCGGAAAGGTCAGTAAGGAATCGAATGGTAGCGTTTACATGGCTTCATTTTCTGTTACTGTGTATACTGCTGCCAATTCTGTTGGCTTTTTCCCTCTTTTCTTTTCACTTTTCCAGCCAATAACCCATGATTCTGCCTATATATCTTTTCGGGGATAGCACTTTTTCTCTCCCCGAAGGAGGTAGTATGCGACGGGTTATATCGTTTAGTCGCCCGGTAACCCGGCCCGAATTCTGTCCGAATCCCGAATGCCCCTGGC
>CAZVEL010000223.1:0-4227 GCA_964626305.1 uncultured Treponema sp.
GGCAAAAAAGTACAGGAGCTTGTCCAGAGAGTCCTTGCTCGGCATCATTACCAGTATTGCATGACGTGGTTCACCCCATAAACCGGTTACCCAGTGCCCGAATGGTGCAAGAAGTGTCGAATTGGCAAAAAACTCTCCGGTCAGAAGCCCCATGATCGTGCTGGATATACCGATAGCGACAAATATAGGACCGAAATGATTCCATTTATGGAGCGGCGGGATGGCTCTATTGATCAGCAGAATACCCAGAAGAAGAAAAACCATTCCCTGTCCTGCGTCTCCAAACATAATACCGAAAAGAATCGTAAAGAAAAAAGCGACTACCGGGGTTGGGTCAATGGTTCCGTACAACGGTGCCCCGTAGCTGAAAACCATTCGTTCAAAACTCTTCACGAACGTTCCATGACGGTACCGGACGGGGACCTTTTCCCTGCCCGCCCGTACGGATGGTACTTCTTCAGGGGAATACACCCGGATTGCGATCCGGCCCTCCGTACAGTTATCCAGATCCTGCATGAGAGTAGTGCTTTCATCGGCAGAAATCCACCCGAGAATTCGGTAAACAAGCTGGGTGGATTCCAGGGATTCACGGACTGACTGAACCCCCGCTGCAAGCGAGAAGGTCAACAGAAGGCGCACAAGCTCCTCACGATGAATGGATGCATATCGTGCACGGTCTTCGGCAACATGCTGTACTTCGACCGTTGTCTCTGAAACCTGTTTCTTGAGCCCTTCAATAACGTCATCAGGGATTCCCTTGAAATCCGTTGGAACATCAAGAGGAACAAAGCCGAACCGTTTAAGTTCGGTATCCAACGCAAATCGCCCCTTTTTTGAGGAAGCGGCCAGGACGCGGGTATGGTCTTCACCGAGGGGAATAATTACGCCACGGTCGCCGACGGCAAATTTGAGTTCATCCAGATACTGGGGATCAATTTTCCCTATCCTCATGGCTAAAAATGTCAGATGTTCAAATTCGCTGTATGCTACTTTAAGGTTTGCAAAGGCCATGGCTTCATCATAAGCATTTGCTACCCGCTTCTTCAGGTCCAGAGTCTCCATTTCCCGTGTCCGCAGCTCTTCCACATCCGTCAGAATCTGCTGTGCGGAACGCACATCATCTTCCGTTGGCAACGTTGTTTCCGGTGTGTATTCATGTGCGTCGGGAATACCGAGATATGCCCTGACATCCTGAAGACGTGCCACCATTTCACTATGGGAATTATTCTGATCGGACCCCGAAAAATCAGTCTCGTTCTGAATCTGGAAATTTGCATTCTTTCCAAGGTACTCAAGAACACGGTCTATATCCTGCTTCAGGATCATCAACTCAACCAGCTTCATCTTCGATGTTCTAAGCATTAAAGATATCCCCCACATATTCGTTCAGCTGTGTTTCGTTGGCTCCGAGACGCAGTCCTTCAGCAGCAACACGGATCATTTGATCCTCCAGCTGTTTAATCTTGAGAAATGAAACCAGAACACCAACCGTGAACGGGTTTTGATGAAAAAGGGACATGGCAGTCCGGAAAAGATATTTGTCTGCTGAAAGCTGGGCCCACCGGGGATCAAGTGTCCACGGAAAACCTTCCTCGTGAGGATTCAGCAGCCAACCATATTTCCATCCTTTCCACTCATCATATGAGTCAAAGGCCCGGTCGAGTACTGAAAGAGCCGGGCCGCAAAGAATCTCGCGGGTGGCAGTATCTTCATCGTACCCTGCAAGCATTTCCACAATTTGTTCTGTACTTTTATTGTAGTACGAAACGAGGCGCATCGCCCAGATTATGTTCTGAAGGATTATTTCTTCACGGATAAGGCTTTCCGTTGCCGCACGATCTTTACCGGAAAGCGAGAGAAATGCATGCCACACAGAACGGTAATAGTCATGATCAAGCCGGTTTTCCCAGGACACGTGTTCATCATCTTCCGGGACACGGTCAAACCATGAAAGAGGACCATTTTTAGTCATCTCTGCAATGTCGGGCCATTTTGTACGGTCAATAATCGAATAGTGCTGCAGGTCCACCATAAACGGCGGTTTTTGCGTTCCGGTACTCACGGCCGAAGCCGCAGCCTTGAGATTATTGTAGTCGTAAAATGAAAGAAGCGCTTTCGAAAGCGGATCGGGCTTGTCGTATGAGGATAGCAGGGTTATGAATTCCTTGACCGCACGTTCTTCGGCCCGGCGTTCAAGCTGGAGGGTTAATAGGCCTTCCGGAACAAGGGGAACCTCATCGTCAAAAAGCGTAGTCCAGAGATCACGGAGACGTTTTGCCTCAAAAAGACGCCAGGTTCGTTTCCCGACAAAAGAACGGGCATACATCCCGCAGGCTTTTGCGTACACATAGGCATCTGCTGCGAATCGATCCATGAATCAGGTACCGGGAAAAAGTGAGTCAAGATATTCTGAAAAAGCGCTCCTGTCCTGTTGAATGGCCTCGAGGCGTTCTTTCAGTTCAGCATATTCAGCTTCCCGTGCTGCATCACATTCTTGTTTCTGTTTTTCGAGAGAGGATTCAAGATCGGCTAGTATTGACTCATACGCAGTGCGGAATTTTTGCTCAGCCTCTTCCCTGGCTGCTGCTTTGCGTTTGTCGGCTTCGTTTTGGGCATCCATCATCATGTCGAACGCAGAGCGCTCAACATCAATCAGATGACCAATCACATCTTGTTCCATCAAGGCCACCTCACATATTTCGGTGCCGGTCATGACGGCCGGAGCGCCGTACCGGGGCTACACCCCGGGTTAGCTATACGAATGCTGACAGTAGCACATCCTCATACTTGCAGATTGTGGAATACACCCCTTCCGATGAGTGTTGTTCAAGCACATCGGGGAGAAACGCAGGATCTTTAAGCAAGGTCGCAACCCGCTGCAGAACTCCCAGATGAAATGAACAGGATGAACAGGAAGAAAAGAGCATAAAAACCAGATGAACCGGTTGACCGTCCAGCGAATCATAATCGATACCCTTCCGTGATATACCGATTACACCTTTGACGCCGGAAATACTGTCAAGCTGGCCATGCGGAATGGCAATACCCCGCATGATGCCGGTTGACTGCTTATCTTCACGAGCATGCAAGGCATCCAGAAGCTCAGAACGCGAAACATGTGGATTATTCTCAACGAAGACTTCCACCATTTCTTCAAAAACTTCGTCCTTGTCTTCACTTTCCAGACCAACTTTGATCAGAGAAGGGGAAAATATGCTACCCAGTATCATATATTACTCCGCGGCAGACGCTTCAGGAGCGGCTTCCGTAGCAGCATCGTCATCATTCCACCATTCAGAAGCAGTATCAGACTGCTCGATTCGGGCAGCTTCCTCAAGACCTTTGTCTGACGGGCTCTTGTTGATAAAAGCAAGAAGAAAGGCCGTTATAAAAAACAAGGTAACCACAACATAGGTTGCCTTCGTGAGCACACTGGCAGAACGTGATCCGAATGCGGAATTGCTGCCGCCTCCAAAGAGACCACCAAGACCGCCACCCTCTTCATTCTGGAGAAGAACCAGAATAACAATGAGGATACATACTATCACAAAGAACACCAGTAAAACTGCACCAATAATTGCCATATATTACTCCAACGTATATTTCAGTCCTTACTATACCCAAATGCCCGTTGTTATGCAAGAGAAGAACTTACTTGCACAGGGCAATGGGTGCGAAGGTTTCGGCTTTGAGCGCAGCTCCACCGATAAGTCCGCCATCAATGTTTTCCTTTGCGAGAAGTGCTTCAGCATTCTCCGGCTTCATGGATCCGCCGTACTGAATGACCATGGCATCAGCTGCGTCCGCGCTGTACATATCAGAAATAACCTTGCGGACAAATGCATGAATGGCATCAGCGTCTTCAGGCGTCGCGGTTTTTCCGGTTCCAATGGCCCAAACCGGTTCGTAGGCAATGGTTACCTTCTTGAGTTCTTCGGCAGAAACACCAGCAAGGCCCTTGCGGGTCTGTTCTTCACATACGGCTTCAGCCTTACCGGCTTCGCGTTCTTCAAGAAGCTCTCCAACACAGAGAATTACCTCAAGGTCGTGGCTCAGGGCGAGTTTTACCTTGCGGTTAATCATCTCGTCGGTTTCGCTGTAGGTGTGGCGGCGTTCGGAGTGACCGAGAATGACCACCTGGACACCGAGGTCCTTGAGCTGGAGAGGGGACACCTCACCGGTATGCGCGCCCTGTTCGTCGGTGCTCATGATCTGGGCACCAAGAAG
>CAZVEL010000224.1:0-3753 GCA_964626305.1 uncultured Treponema sp.
AGAATCTTCCGGTACAGACGGGTAAATTGTATTGTACCTGCCGGAAGCAATACGTCATTTGTTGCAAAAGAAATAAACGATATCAGAATACCCACGCAAATGACGGGAATCATGATGAAACGAGTCGAAACGCCGAGGGTATTCATTGAAAGTACTTCCCGGTCACTCACCAGTCGACCAACCCCCATGAGTGTTCCCACAAGAGCTGCAAAGGGCGCGGATGTGGCGATTATTGAAGGCAGGGAAAAAATAATCAGTTTTATAACATCCCAGAAAGGCGCTTTTTTTGATAGAACTTCTTCGGCCATGAGAAGAATTTGATTTACAAAGAAAATCAGAAAGAAAAACAGAAAAGAAATGAAAAAATAGAGGAGCATTTCTTTTGCAATATACAAAAAAAGCGTTTTTCGCATCATTGTATACCGGTAGATCCGTATCCTCCGGTCGATCGGCCGGTTCCAGAAAGTGTAGCTGATTGCACAAAAACCGCGCGGGGTACTTCTGACAATACAAGCTGAGCAATACGATCGCCATTTTGAATGGTAAAAGATTCAGAACCGGAGTTATAAAGAACGATTCCAACCTCGCCACGATAATCCGAATCAATGGTCCCGGGGGTGTTCATTACGGTTATTCCATGTTTAAGTGCAAGCCCGGAACGGGGTCGTACCTGTATTTCATATCCCGGAGGTATTTCCACGGTTATACCAGTAGGTATGAGATTTCTCGATCCCGGGGCGATGGTAACCGGAGTATCAATAAATGCCCGGACATCAGCTCCGGCGGCTCCATCTGTCGTGTATTCTGGAATAAACGCTCCATCTTTTACCATTGTACGCACCGTTATTTCCATCGTTTCCGGACCTCCCGTATCGTTTTTTTCGGTCCATACAGAACAAGACTCTTTTCTTTATTTTCACAGGATTCCCTGATGCAATCATGAATTACCGTAGAATCCAGAGAGTTAATCAGACTGACTGATTCCTCTATTGACAATACGGTGCCATTATACAGGATCTGCCGCGCAAGCCGTTTCATGCGATATTCGGTATCATCTGAGTTTAACCGCAATTCACCGGCAAGATGACTTTTTGCGTCCGCAATTTCCTGTGCCGTTACGCCATTATACACTATATGGTCGAGCTCCTGAACCAGTTCTTCTACTGCTTTGAGTGTTTTATCCGGTGGCGTTGTGAGACAGGAACACCAGAGTGAAAAATCCCGATTAAACACAAAAAAACTGTATACGGAATAGCACAAACCGTATTTTTCACGAAGATTCTGAAAGAGCCGTGAACTCACGGTGTCTCCGGTAATGGCATTAATAATTGCCCAGATATACCAGTCCGGTCCCTTTCGGTTTTCCTTGAGTGGCCAAGACAAAAAAAGCTGCGACTGCCTGAATGGAGACAGGGCTGTCTGAAACCCGCCAGCTAGCTGGGGGGGCTTTCCATTCATGTCCATCGGTTTGTTAGTAGTCATGCGAATGGAAGCAATACGCTTTTCAATAGCTATGGAATCAAAGCTTCCGGCAATTGTTACCAGTGGCGGAACAGCAAGTATCCGTTCTTGATACCATTCATGAATGCGTTCCACAGGAAGGCTCCGTATGTTTTCGATGGTTCCGGCAATGGGTCGGGCAACCGGATGATTTCCATACATAAGCGACAGCGCTGTTTCCATACCGTTTTCTTCAGGATCATCATTAACCGCCATGATTTCGCTGAGAATAACATCGCGTTCGGTGGCTATTTCTACGGGCTCAAGAGTGGAGTTATAGAGCATGTCAAGAATGATCTCAACGGCAGAAACCGCCATGTTCGGAGGTACAACACACATGACACACAGCACCTCACGCTCGGTAAAGGCGTTGATATAGCCGCCCGCCCGATCAAAAAACAACGCGATATCGCGTGATGTTCTGCAACGGGTACCCTTGAAGAGAAGATGTTCTATAAAATGCGTCACCCCCTGAAACCCGTCCGGTTCGTCCCGGGAACCAACCGGAAACCAAAAACCGATTGCCGCTGAATTTGACGCGGCAACCGGTTCCATTACGAGTCTGGTATTGTTCGCAAGTGTACGATCAATTGCCGGCATTTTCTCCCAGAGCATCAACATAGGAAAGATTGAGTCTTCCCATCTTGTCAATTTCCAGAAGTTTTACCGGAATTATCTGACCTTCCTTGAGAACATCGGAGACGTTGTTCACTCGTTCACGGGAAAGCTTTGAAATGTGACACAAGCCTTCCTTTCCGGGAAGAATTTCAATAAAGGCACCGAAGTCCATGATGCGCCGGACTGTTCCTTCATAGATACGCCCAACCTCGGGGTCTTCAACAATTCCCTTCACGGCATCTTTTGCAGCAATGGCTGCTTTTGCGTTCTTTCCGTAAATGGTAACCGTTCCGTCATTTTCTGTATTAATGGTAACCTGATACTTTTCAGAAAGAGCCTTGACGGTCTTTCCTCCAGGGCCAATAAGAGCACCGATCTTGTCGGTTTCTATCTTCATGACCTCGATACGGGGAGCGAACTCGGAAATTTCAAGAGCGGGTTTTGCAATGGTCTGGTTCATGATACCGAGGATATGTAATCGTCCGCGTTTGGCCTGTTCAAGCGCCTTCTGCATGATCTCGGTTGAAACACCGGCAATCTTGATGTCCATCTGGAATCCGGTAATACCTTTTTCAGTACCGGCAACCTTGAAGTCCATATCACCCAGGTGGTCTTCTTCGCCGAGAATGTCGGAAAGAACCGCGTACTTGTCGCCTTCGGTGATGAGTCCCATCGCGATACCAGCTACCGGGCTCTTCATGGGGACACCGGCATTGAGCATGGCAAGGGTTCCGCCGCAGACAGACGCCATGGACGAAGACCCGTTGGATTCCATGATCTCGGATACTACACGTACCGTGTACGGGAACGCTTCCTTGTTGGGAACCATGGGTTCGAGAGAACGACGGGCAAGATGTCCGTGACCGATCTCGCGGCGGCCGGTTCCAAGACGTCCGGTTTCACCTACGGAGTATGGAGGGAAATTGTAGTGGAGGAGAAAGTTTTCGCGGCGGTCTCCTTCGATATCATCGAATATCTGCTCATCGAAAACGGTACCAAGTGTTGTAACAACAAGCGCCTGGGTTTCACCGCGGGTAAACACGGCGGAACCATGCGGCCGGGGAAGCACATCAATTTCGCAGGTTATATCGCGGATATCTTCAGTTCCACGTCCGTCTACACGAACACCTTTTTCAAGGATGGTTGAACGGAGAATTGAGTATTCAAGATCTTCGAAAAGCGCGTTGAAGAGTTTTTTCTGACTTTCGTCTTCAAGCTGTTCTGCGTACTTTTCTGCGAGATCTTTCTTTATCGCGTCACAAGCGTCACGGCGCTCAAACTTGCCTTCGGTGTACAGTGCTTCCTTCATTAGTGGGAACGCTTCGTTGTAGATGGCATCCCGGTTGGCGAGTTCGGTAACAACCGGGCTAAGTGGAAGCTTTTCTTTGCCGCATTTTGCACGGAGTTCATCCTGAACCGCACAGAGGGCCTTGATCACGTCTTTCGCCTTGTCGAGCGCGCCGAGCATGATTTCTTCGGATACTTCGTGTGCACCGCCTTCTACCATGGTGATGCCGTCTGCAGTACCGGCAACAATTATTTCCATTTCGGCTTTTGCAATCTGGTCAAAGGTGGGGTTTACCAGATACTGACCGTCGAGCCATGCGATACGAACCGCTGCAATGGGACCGTTAA
>CAZVEL010000225.1:0-2980 GCA_964626305.1 uncultured Treponema sp.
AAAGTGACGCGATAATGTTCTGCTTGTTGAATGGTGTCTTTACTGCACCGATATACATGCGTACAAGATCAAAGAAATGTTGATCGGAAAGACGGGTCAGTGCTTCGCGCCATTCAATCACCGCTTCAGTTTTCGTCATGAAGAACCGCCTTCCGCCATCATCTCGTCCCAGCGTACAATACTGTACTCATATCCCTGCTCTGCCAGGAATTTCTGCCGGTTTGCGGCGAAATCCTCTTCCACGGTACGACCGGTTACAATGGTATAAAAATGCGAATCCTTTTCCTTGGGGCGGAGAATGCGCCCAAGCCGCTGTGCTTCCTCTTGACGGCTTCCGAAGGTACCCGATATCTGTATTGCAACCGAAGCATCCGGCAAGTCTATCGCAAAATTCGCGACCTTGGAAACCACAAGGACCTTCATGACCCCGGAACGGAATTCACCATAAATTCGGTCCCGTTCCATATTCGGTGTTTTCCCGGTAATAATGGGGACCCCGAGGTCTGCAGAAATCTGTTCAAGCTGTTTCAGATACTGTCCTATCACCAGAATGGAGTCTCCCTCATGCTCGCGGATCAGTTCAATAACCACCGGAAGTTTTTCGGGATTCTCGCTGGCGATCCGGTACTTCTGTCGTTGACCGGCAACCGCGTATTCAATCTCCTGACTGGCAGCCAGCGGCACCCTGATCTCTTTACAACGGGCAGTTGCAATCCATCCCTGCTCCTCAAGGTCCTTCCAAGGGACATCATACCGCTTTGGTCCCACGAGGGAAAAAACATCCCCCTCACAGCCATCTTCCCGAATCAGCGTGGCGGTGAGGCCGCAACGGCGCACGGTTTGAATCTCCGCGGTTACGCGGAACACCGGAGCCGGTAAAAGGTGTACTTCATCATAGATGATCAAGCCCCATGCCCGTCCACGAAAAATACTGAAATGTGGGAAGGCGCTTTCCTTGTCCGGCCGCCAGGTGAGGATCTGGTAGGTTGCAATTGTTACCGGTTTTATTTCTTTTTTATCGCCGGTATACTCGCCGATTTCTTCCCGTGTCAGCGTGGTCTTGTCCACAAGCTCGTCCGCCCACTGATGCACCGCGGCGACATTCGTGGTAAGAATGAGCGTGCTGGTGGCAAGCATTTCCATTATGGTCATCCCGACCACGGTTTTTCCCGAACCACAGGGCAACACAATGGTGCCAAATCCCGTACCCGGGCCCTTGTCGCCCACAAGTGCGGCAGCAGCTGTCCGCTGGTATTCCCGGATTTCAAGCGGAGAACCGGAAAGGGTGTTCTCGCGGAGCGACAGTTCGAGCGGCTCACCGTCCTTGAGCGGCGCTTCATCCTTTACCGGCCAACCGAGTTTGAGCAATTCCTGCTTCACCGTTCCCCGGTCCAGCACAGCCAGACGGAACGCGTCGGTTCCAGTTGGAACAAGATACTTTTTCATCTGACGGGAAGCTTCAATCTCCCGATATACCATGGGGAGATCCGTTGTCAAAAGGAGAACATCCGGATCTTCAGATGGAATCATCCTGATAGAACCGAACCGTCCCATGGTTTCCACCACCCAGGTACGAACCGACGGGGGCACCGGGAAACGACTGAAGCCCTCCAGCGTTTCCGAAACCATATCGGGAGTAAAACCGGCACTGGCCGCGTTCCACAGAGAAAGCGGTGTTATCCGGTACGTGTGCAAGTGCTCGGGGGATTTTTCAAGTTCAGCAAAGGGAATCAGCGCGTTCCGGGCTTCATAAGCCCGGGGTGCATGAACATCCAGCAGAATGGTGCGGTCCCCCTGTATGATGAGGGGGTTGTCGGTCAAATTTGGCATAACGGTACATTGTACCTGCCGGACAGATTGTGGGCAAGGGCTTTACTGATACATAATCAGATACGGCCGGGGATCAAGCGAGAGCACATCTTCCGGACTCATGAGCGGCTGATCCCACCCCGCCTTTTCAATCGTCGGTTTCAAAAAAAGCTTGAACGATTTGAGCGGAATGTTTTCGGCGAGTGCGTTAAAACGATATGCGTTGATTTTTTGCCCGGGATTCCCGAAACCGTCCGCACAGTGAATGAGTTTCACCCGTTCAAAGTCGCTGCGGACCGCGGCGCGGTTTGCTATCATCTTCGGTTTAAACTGATGGAACACGAGCATCCGGCGCCCGGGGAGATTGTTTTCAACCATGTAATCCTGGATCATCTGCTGTGCCCTGTTGAGTTCTTCTCCGGTAACATAGCCTATTTCCTTCATCGGTTTGTCCGTTCGCCATTCAGGATCAATCGCCAGGTGAACATTCGGATATTTGAGCCAGGGGAGCAGGGTTTGTACCGCGTTTTCCACCGTATAGCGACCAATCTGGTGATCCATGAACACATACCAGCCACGCTCCTGCGCGAATTCAACATACTCCTGAATTACGGCGTCACGGGTTAATCCAATTTCACCCTCGGGCCATACAGTTCCGTAAATTATATACAAAGCAGGGATTACACCCCGGATACCATTTGCTTCATCATAGGCACGTGCAAACTCTTCCATGACCGGTTCAATTTCTGCCATTGAATACTGCCCGAGAATTCCCATGTTCCGGGCTCCCGGTTTCCCGTATAACGCGATTACGTCATTATTAAGGAGTTCAGACTGGAGACGTGAAAATGCGGCGGGTGGTTCGTTTGCACTCCGTTCATCGGGAACCGTTACCAACAGTGGTTCGGAACCACCGGAAGTGGTATGAACGTTCTGCCAATACAGGGCATTCGGGAACAGGGGGGAAAACCGTGATGCGTTGTCATTCTTGCGGATTGAATCGACCATGGTCGCACTGGAGTCGGCAACAGCTGTTGCGGACATACTGACGAATAAAACCGCTGCCGCGAACAGCGGGTACCATAGATGCTTTTTCATGCTGGCTCCTGTACTTTCCTATCGGCGGGGAAAAGACGGAACTCAAACAAAAACCCCCGCCGCCCCGTCCCGG
>CAZVEL010000226.1:0-4111 GCA_964626305.1 uncultured Treponema sp.
CTCGGGCAGGTCCGGCATTTCGTTTTTCCGGGATCCGGGCAGGACCCGGACTGCCGGATTGATGGTTGCGATGGTTTCAGCTTCAACTTCCGCATAACAGCCCGTAACCAGGACCGGCGTATCCGGCCAGGTACGGATAAGTAGTCGTATGAGCCGACGGGCTTTTTGTTCGGCTTTCCCGGTTACCGTGCAGGTATTTATCACGCAAAGAAGGGGTTTTGGGGACAGAGCTTCGGTGGCGGGGATTGTATCAGCTGGAGACCCCGCAGGCGTTTTGTCGGTTACGGAAAACCCGTAACGGGTAAAGGCCTGGGCCAGGGACTCAGTTTCTATCTGGTTGAGTTTGCAGCCCAGGGTTTCAAAATGAATGATGGACATCAGTTCAACTGGTTCTGGGTACGATCCCGTCCGCGGATGGCATCCTGTTCATTTGGATCGAGTTTGAGGGCGGAGTGATAGGCCTCAAGGGCATAGCGGTATTCCCGGGCCATTTCCCGGGCGTAGCCGAGCCGGGTCCACCAGCGGGCATTCATGCTTTCAAGCTGAAGCGCGGCGGAAAATGCCATATCGGCGTGACGGTATTTTGCCAGACGCAGATATATTTCGCCCATGAAATAGTATACAAGGGAGATCCTGCTGCCGTTCGGTGCGTAGGAGATGTATTCCTGAAATAGACGGAGGGACTGCTGATTGTTTCCCTGGTAATAATGTGCTTCGGCGAGAATTTCGATGAGTCGGGGATCATACCGCGACAGCTCGCGTCCTTTTTCAGCCCAGTTTTCCGCTTCCTCATAGCGTTTGGCCTCTACAAGGGCCCAGCTGAGAACTACATGGCTTTCAACGTTCGATGGATCCTCGGCGATTTCATCGAAACAGATGGTTACCGCGTCGTTGTATCGTCCTTCACGGTATGCCCTGAGTGCGTCCGGTTTTGTCTGTGCTGAAAAGAAGGAAGGGAGAATCAGGAAAAGAAATGCTGCCGCAAGTATTTGAATCCGCATAGGACCCTACCTCTGCATGGTGCAAATGCCGGAGAAAAAGCAGCCGCTGTCGAGCACAACTTCCGGAGCGGTTACATCTCCGGCGAGTTTTCCGGAACTGAATACATGGACGATCTGGGTCGCGGTTACGTTCCCTTCGACAGTTCCTTTTATGACGACGCGTTTCGCATTGATATCTGCTTTGACTACCGCGTCCGTATCGATCAGCAGGTCGCTGGACGCCTGTATTGTCCCGCTTACACGCCCCTTGATCATGAATGGATCGGCAAATTCGATGGTGCCGGCAAATTCGATATCCGGTGCGAGTACGGTATCGTAATCCTCTTCATCGAGGTCAAGAAGATCATTGTCCTTGTTGTCTACCATGAGTATCAATGTATCCGTCTTTTACGGTATCGGTCAAGTCAAAGTCCCGAATCGCCCAGGAGTCGGCATTCTTCATGCCAGGCTTCGGTAAATTTTTCCCGCATTTTCTTCGCGTAGGGGTTGAGTGTCTGCATGTCGTTGAACAGCTCGGGAGAATCTTTTTCCACCTGTTTGCAAATGGCCAGGAGTTTTCGGTACCAGAGGGTACCGATGGGCGTTTCTTCAATTCCCATGTTGTTCAGTGTTTTTCCCAGTACGTGGGTTAGCGCCTGGCTCATGGCCGACTGACGGTCATGTTCGTCAGGGGTAATCTCTACCACCATGATGCCGTGTGAACGGAAAAAGTGCGCCCATTCGTCATATACAGCCTGTTGCATCCGCACCGGATACATCATGAGAGGTAATCCTGTCAGACCTTCTTTTGCCGACTCGGGTCCGAACATAGGATGGGTGGCCATGATGTCCACCGATTCGGGAAGTTTTTCGGTCATCCAGCGTACCGGTTCAAGTTTGACGGAACAGGTATCCACTACCAGGGTACCTGGCGCCAACAGTGGCGCGATACGGTCGAGCATTTCCGGCATGGTCCGCATGGGGACGCAGAGATACACTACCGGAAGGGTACACAGGTACTCAAGATCAACCAGATCGCAGGGAGGGTTGTCCGGTTTGGTGCGGGTAAAGCCGTATACGTCATATTCGGTCGAGAGAACCGAGGCCCAGAAAGTGCCAAAGCGGCCGAGACCGATAATTCCTACCTTGTTCATGGCATAACCCTATAGGGAATTACAGCTACTGTCAATAAATCGGCTCTTGTAGAAAAAGTTCCGCAGGAGTATGCTTGTCCAAACGAAAAAATACAGGTAATGGAGGCTCATTATGAGTTTTGTTGCGTCGATGCTTGAAAAGGCGCGTGCGTATGGTAATCGGCTGGTACTGCCCGAAGGGAATGAACCGAGGACGGTACAAGCTGCAAGAAAGATATTGGATGACAATCTTGCTCGGGAGGTGTTTCTTCTCGGAACCCCTTCTGACGTGGAAAAAGTTGCGAAAGAAACCGGCGTTTCTCTTGACGGAATAACCGTTATTGACCCGTGTGAATCTTCCTGGCTCGATGATTTTTCCGCCACTTACTTTGAAAAGAGGAAGAAGAAAGGGATCACAGAAGAACAGGCTCGAAAAGACATGACCCATGTGCTGCGGTTTGGTGCTATGATGGTACGAAAAGGCTTCGCGGATTCGATGGTTGCCGGAGCAGAAAACACCACCGGAGATGTGCTGCGGGCCGGACTCACGGTTATCGGCACTGCGCCAGGAATGAAAACCGCATCGTCATGTTTTGTTATGGATATGAAAAATGATGCGTGGGGAGCCGACGGCTTACTCATTTTTTCCGACTGCGCGGTTATTCCCACTCCTTCTTCGGAACAGCTTGCCGATATAGCCGTTTCCGCTGCACAAAGCTGTCGTGAGTTTTCTGGTGCGGAACCGGTTGTTGCCCTTCTTTCATTCTCTACACGGGGATCGGGCGGCAAGGACGAAAACGTGCTGCGGGTTCAAGAGGCGGTTTCTCTGCTTAAAAAGCGGAATCCCGATTTTCTCTTTGACGGCGAGATGCAACTTGATGCCGCCCTCGTACCCTCGGTTACCGAGAAAAAAGCACCGGGAAGCCCGGTAGCCGGGAAGGTAAACACCCTCGTGTTTCCGGATCTCGGCGCGGGAAATATCGGGTACAAACTGGTGCAGCGCCTCGGTTGCGCCGACGCATATGGGCCGTTCCTACAGGGTTTTGCCTGCCCAATATCAGACCTCTCTCGCGGTTGCACCGTGGATGATATAGTTATTACCTCGGCGGTAACGCTGGTTCAGGCTGGAAAAAAGACCTGATACGCATGGGGAGCGTGGGACGAGTAAAGATAATCCTGAATCCGATATCGGGCCAGGGCAGACAGTAATCCGGCTGGTTTATGTTCTGCCGGAAAAAGTATATGGATACGGGTTGTTTGTTCCATGCTCCGCCACGCCAGATTCTTCCTGCGGAGAGAAGCCCGCCGTCGACAAATCCGGACTCGTCGGGTTTATAGTCCATGGTACGCAGCGCGTCCCAGATTTCGGACATGAATTCATGCAGGTTTCCACTCATGTCATACAAGCCGAGCTCATTCGGTTGTTTCGTGGCAACCGGATGGGCGGTGCCACCCGAATTTTCCTTGAACCAGCCAACTTCCAGAGGATTATCTGACCCCGCATACCGGTACCCTCTGGATTTTTCACCGCCCCGTGCAGCCCATTCCCATTCTTCATATTCCGGCAGACGGTACCCACGGGCATTCTTTACCGGTGTCCAGTCAATCGGGTCGTATACTTCATCGAAGCCCTCGATACTGCTCAAATAATTACAATAGAGCGCGGCTCCATACCAGCTTACACCGCAGGCCGGCAGATTCTCCGCTCCCGGGGCAACGGCAAGTTTCCCGTCCCGGATCGTGATTCCGGACCCCGGGATGGCCGTATCGATGAGGGGAAACTGCAGGCTGCTTCCGGTTTCTGGATGTACCCACACCGAACGGTCCCGGATTTCCGCAAGTTCCCAGGCAATTGCCCGGTTATATATGTCGACAACCTCGCGGTTTGTTGTTTCACAAGGTGCAATGAGAAATGATTCTATTTGTGTGGTATAGCGGGATGAGTCAACATCATCGCCTATTTGTATACGATCAGCGGGAACATGGATCATGAACCGG
>CAZVEL010000227.1:0-2610 GCA_964626305.1 uncultured Treponema sp.
TGCATGCCGCGTCCCCTGCAAGATAGAGTATCGCAATCCCGGCGAAACCGAGAAAAAACCGGATGACTTTTTTTGCGAGTGAGCCGGATGCGGCCGAGAATCGGGGCATAGCTTTTGAACTTTTGACGAGCAGAAGGTAGCCCGCGGTATATCCAAAGAGGATCCCGCTCATGCGGGTGTCACCGCCGCTGAATGTGTTGAGCAGAAAAACACCGGCGGCTACTCCTGCGATTTTTACGCTGACTGGGGTTTTCGCGAGGCCGGGAAATTGCGTAAGGAGCGCTGGCCGAATTCTTGCGGCAAGCAGGGGAAGAAGAACAATCGAAAATACTGAAATACCTCCGCCAAGCGTCCAGCCGAGAAGCACATCGGAGGGATAATGGACGCCGAGATAGACACGGCTGATACCGATAGCGATGGGCAGGGCAATGGATGCAATAATGAGAAGGCGGCGGTTGGCACTTGTTGTGACATCAGAGTCCCGGCGGTTTGCAAAAGGCTGCAAAAGTACCGGCCAGAATGCTGCCGAGTTCTGCGAGTGGCCGGAGGGTGTGGAAAACCCGGTTTCCGCGATACGGTTTATTCCCGGCTTCCTGATGAACGGCCGCGGAATGGCCAATGTTTCTTTGAGTGCGGTATTGATCCCGGCGGAAACAAAGAGGATGATTCCGCAACGTGCCGCATGGCGTTCGTCGATACACCAGAATAATGCTGCAATGATAACAAGATAGGTAACCGGTTCACCAAGCAGGGTAAAGAAGACAAACAGTGGTTCGGAAAAGGCGGGCAGTCCTGCCTGCATCGCTTCAATAACCTGGATTCCCCAAGCGAGGAAACCGGATATCGGCTCATTCAAGTCCGGCCCTGCTTCCAGCGTGTTCATCTGAAAGCTCCTGGATCTTCACTGAAAAATGGAATGAGATTTCCCGCGTTTTCGGCTGGTGGTTCCCATGGATAGGCAGTGGTCGTATCGACGTCCGGACGGAGGTCTTCATATCGTCCTGAATTGTTCCAGTAGGTATATCCCTGATTCAGGGCATCCCGGGCACCGAATATCTGCCGCTGTACATAATCCTGATTATAATAGGTACGATCGTAGGACACATTCAAATAAAACGCCTGAACCCAGGGTCGGATGATCACATGGTTGCGGGCGATAATGGCATTCCGGTAGGACCCATGGAAAAAAATCCGGTACGGCCGGTCCACCGCCGGATCCTGTGCGAGGAACTGCTGTTCGAAGTGACTTGGATAAAACATGGGGCAGATGACATCAACATACCGTGCAAGAAGTTCTACATCCTGACCGGTTCGCGCGCCGGTACGGTACCAGCCGTTTGCTCCGTAAATATCGATGGAAATGGGGGCTTTTATCTTGTTCCGCGCGTAGGAAAGAAACGACATGAGCGCGCTTTCCTTGTCCATGCCCTGGTCCTTCCAGCGGAACTGCGCGTCGGAAAGATTGAGGCCGTCGGTCGGGAAACGGATGTAGTCAAACTGTATTTCGTTGAAACCGCGGGCAATGAGCTCACGGGAGACGGCCACGTTGTACTCCCACACATCCTCGCTGTACGGGTCTACCCAGTGTTCATCGTAATACTGACGAACATAGACGGGGTCTGCCTGTTCGGTAGTACTGGCTACTTCCTTTTGTTCTTTGACCATCCGGTATCCTTGCCAGGGCTTGTTTTCCTTTTTGTCCCAGACAGCGTATTTGCCGCCATCATGACGGACCAGTCCGCGGTCCTTGAAAACAACAATGCGCGCAACCAGGTATATCCCGGCTTCTTTCGCGGTTTTTACAAACTCGTCAAGATTGATTCCTCTGCCGAATGATCCCAGTTTTCGCACAAGGGGATCCTTCGCGTCGTAGCGGATATATCCAAAGTCGTCCTTCATGTCCACAACGAGCATGTTCAGGTTGTTTTTCTTCAGGATTTCCAGATGTCGTTTGAGTCCTTTTATGGTTGTTACCTGGTGTACTGGAAGATAGTTACCCATCTTCCCGCGGGCTTCAGTGGTGTGGGGGGCCTGCTGCCGACTCGGAGAAAGGAGCCAGAGTTCGGAAAGAGAAAGCGCTCCACGGTTTCCGCTGAGTTTTTCGGGAATCCGGGCGGAAAGAAGCACCCCAGGGAGTTTTGCCAGTTGCGGATACCAGTCGGAGACTTCGCGAGGAGAAACGCCCTCTACCGGGTTTTCAAGAGACAGTTCTCGTATTTGTGAAGGACCGGTAAAGACAATGGAATGGGTTCCCGGAGAAAGACCATCGAGAGTATCCAGCGGGGTGTTTCCCATCCAGATTGTTTCAAACCGCTTGTTCTCCCAGTTCAGCCGGTAGAGATTCGGTTTAAAACTGTTGGAAACATATAACTCCGGCTTTCCTTCCCGCAGTACTGCCGCCATGTCGGCTACTTCATCGGGCCAGCGGAGGGTGGGGACACAATACAGACCGTCATTCAGGTCGGTCCAAGAACCCCGGGGAGTATCTGCGTATTTCCATGAAATACCATAAATGGGGTGAGACATGAATACAACGGTTCGCAGAATGCCGGTGCTGTCCGGGAGATCAAGAACAGCTACCGCCTTGATTCCGGCTGTTTGCGCGCTTCT
>CAZVEL010000228.1:0-6370 GCA_964626305.1 uncultured Treponema sp.
CTACGTGCTGAGCGGCATACTTGCCGGAATCGCCGGATATGTGTATCTCCTCCACACCGGCGCCGGTAATGCCGCGAATGCGACACAGGCTGAAATACAGGCGATCGCTTCATCCATTATTGGCGGCACCCTGTTAACCGGTGGTGTCGGTAGTGTTATTGGAACTCTCTTCGGCGTGATGTCTCTAAAGACGATAAGCAATATTGTCGTCGCGTCGGGTCTGAGAGAACCGTACTGGCAGAGCATTACCACCGGGCTCATGCTCTGTTTCTTCATCCTGCTTCAAAGCGTTATCCTTGCATACCGCAATAACAAAGCGGGATCCAGAACCTGCTGAACGGAGCCGTACCCCTTCCTCCCTGCGGGGAGGAGGGACTGGTGCGGTCCTTCCCCATTGACCCATTCTATCCTGATCGACTAAAATCCTGACAAAAGCGTACCACTGTCCTGTACAGCTGCGCTGACTACAAAGACGTAGGACTACTTTCTACCAAGGAGGTTCCTATGGATCCGGTCAGCGATGCTGCAATTCTTACCACATTTTCCGTAGGGCTCGATACCGTCTGGGTGCTGTTTTCTGCATTCCTTGTCTTTTTCATGAATCTCGGTTTTGCCATGGTTGAAACGGGGCTTTGCCGGAACCGCGGCGGAAGCCCGCACCGGAAAAATCGGTGACGGAAAAATCTGGGTAACCAATCTGGAACGATGCATTCGTATTCGTACCGGTGAAACCGGATCGGACGCGATAGGGTAAGGCGTCTTCAGGTAATGCACAGCACGCCGCCCTGTTCCGGTACAGGACCGGCGCTGCTTCTTGGTCACGCGCCGTATTACCCGTGCATGGTGGGGCTCCGTCCGGTCATAGTTCGCCTGACGTGGCCCGGTGTGCCTCAATTTCAATATACATGATTAATCCGCACCGAAGAACTCGCGGGAAAAACGGGTTCCTCCTTCCATGGTGAGGTGATCCTGGTTGTCGAAGACGGCAGGTTCATCACTATACGCGTTTGAACAATCACGTACGGGAATGCCCAGCTCATGAAACACGAGGCTGGCAGAGGTTCTCCTTTCGCCGAGTGCGGTGAGGTACTCAGGGGCTACCGGAAACTTGAGACCGACCAAGGTAATGTGGTGGTCGCGGCATCGCTGGGCGATTCTTTCGACAGTATCGCCAAGAAGCGTGCTTGTTCCTTCCACAGGATATTGATACCGTATCCGGGATTCTGCTTCGCGTTTTCTCTGCTCTGGAGTAAGGTCAATCCATGTCGGGTTTTCGGTGGTAACTCTTGCCCCGGTGAGAAGTTCGCGGGTTTTGCTGATTACGTACGATCGAAGTAGTTGCCGGATTTTTGGCTGAAAGATAACCGCATACTGTACTATAAAATGTATTTTAAAATACTCGTATGAATTTTCCGCCATGTCCGGCGTGAGATAAAAGTTGCTCCGGTCAAGATTGTTTCTTCGTTCACGGTACGGACTCATGAGATGTGGATCTGCCGAAAGGTATATTGTGCGTACTGTATAGTTGTTTGAAATAAGCCACTCCAGTTTCCGTTCCATATCAAGGTACGAATCGCTTCCCGCAGAAAAATTATAAACTCCGTACTTTTCGGTTGTTTTACTGAGTGGCGTACCATGTGAGTCTGCAAAAAGAAATTCGGTATATGTATGATCGGGTATGCGTTGATATTCTCCGTAATACTGTGTTTCGGCAAATCGGTATAATCCGAGATTTATAAAAGAAAGAATGATACAAAACAGAACGCAGTTTTTGATAAATAGTTTCATTGTGTATCCTTAAAACTGGAAATAGATGAATTCAATTTCCTCTCCATAATTCCCCATGAAGTATATGGTTGCGAGTAGTCCCAAGTAAATGATCCATCTGACCGCTTTATGATGGATAATCGCAATCCAGGCGATTGCATAGTCACGATTCCTTCCGATCCATTCGATGAGTACAAATACAATAATAAGTGCGATGGTGACCATGCCTTTGTCTTTGTCCGGAAAATTTGGTATGGAGAAAATTGAGGGAGAGAATATGCCGGCAATATATGAAAGTGCATGGGACATTGATTCTGCGCGGAAGAAGACCCACGCAAGGAGAGTAAGAAAAAATGTTCCGCACATTCTGAGAAAATCTTTGGGGGATGGAAGCAGTGTATTTGATGCGACGGTATCAAGATTGACACGATTTTTCTTTGTTAATAGCAGAGGGAGGAAGTACAGCGCATTTACCGTTCCCCATACGATAAAAGTCCAGTTTGCTCCGTGCCAGAATCCGCTCAATATAAAAATGATGAAGGTATTTCGTATTTTTGTCCACATGGTTCCCTGATTTCCTCCAAGGGGGATGTAGACATAGTCTCTGAACCAGGTAGAGAGGGAGATGTGCCAGCGCCGCCAGAATTCGGCAATATCACGAGAAAAGTAGGGGTAGGCAAAGTTCTTCATGAGAGAAAAACCGAATAATTTCGATGTACCAATAGCAATGTCGGAATATCCCGAGAAATCACCGTAGATCTGGAACGCGAAAAATATAGTACCGAGAAGCAGCGTGCTCCCGGAATAATGCGTTGAATTATTAAAAATGGTGTTTGCAAATTCGGCACAGTTGTCTGCAATAACAATTTTTTTGAGCAACCCCCATATAATAAGCCTGAGTCCATGCGCAGCGTTTTCATAATTAAAACGGCGTTTGGTATAAAACTGCGGCAATAGGTTGGTCGCCCGTTCAATGGGTCCTGCGACGAGCTGGGGAAAGAAGCTTACAAACGCTGCAAGGGCAATAAAGTCGCTGGTAGGTTCAAGTTTGCGTCGGTATACATCTATGGTGTAACTCAATGTCTGGAATGTATAAAAACTGATGCCGACGGGAAGAATGACATTTAGGGAATTAGACGGTATTTCCATTCCGAAGAAAGAAAACGCTGCCACAAAAGTATCCTGAAAAAAATTGAAATATTTGAAGAATCCCAGTAATCCGATATTACAAAAAACGCTGATAAAAAGAAGCATTTTTCGTCGGGGTTTATGGTTCTCATGTTTGAGTGCAAGGCTTACAAAGTAGTCCAGAAAAGTACTAAAGATAATCAGTGAGAGAAAGCGCCAATCCCACCAACCGTAGAATACATAACTTGCCGCAACAACAAGTAGATTCTGAATACGGACTGACCGCCGGGAAAGCATCCAGTACAGAATGAAAACAATCGGTAAAAAGAGCGCAAAGTCTATGGAGTTAAAGAGCATACCCTTAGCAATATAGAGTAGAGATCGGGTTGTTGTAAAGAACAAAGTTTGCGTTTTTATAGCACCGGCGTTATTCTATGCATAAGGAAACCGGGAGGAATCGCACGCTGGAATTATTGCAGAAAGGGAAGCGGGAAGGTGATTTTCGCCGGTTCCCGTTGCCCCTGGTCAAGGCGATGATCGAGTCTTCAATTGAGGCGTTTCTTGTGGGAAAATATCCAGATGATAGTGAATATGAAACGGCGCTTGAACTGATGATGGAACTGTTCATGAAGGGCCTTGTGGCCAGAGAGGATATGGCATGATTACATTAACGGGTAAAGAGAACGGGCTGTTTGTTTTACGGACTGATCATACCCAGTATCTGTTCTATCGGCGTGAGACCGGGCATCTCGAACATCTGTATTACGGCGACCTATACGACGGGCCTTCGCCGGAAGCCATGCGTGAAAAGCAGGTATTCCTTCCCGGAAGTACCATCGGCTATTCGTCGGAGGTGTCCGCGCTCAATCTTGAAAATCTGTGTCTGGAGATGAGCGCGCACGGGAAGGGGGACCTTCGCGAGCCCTTCCTCGTGGTGACAACGGCGGACGGGTCACGTACCCGGGACTTTCTTTACGATTCGCACGAGATCGCGCCCGGCAGGGACGCGGACTCGTCGGGGCTCCCCGGTTCGTACGGTACGACCGATGAGGTGGATACCCTTACCATTACCCTGAAAGACGCCGCAAGCGACCTGTCGCTTGTTTTGCGCTATCACGTGTACGCGCACTGCGACGTGATTACCCGGAGCGCCGAACTGGTTAACGGTTGCACCGAGCCGGTTCGTATTACCCGCTTCCTGAGTACTCAGCTTGATCTTCCGGACGGCGAGTACGCCCTGACCACCTTCAGCGGCGCATGGGCCCGGGAAATGCACCGGAACACCCACCCTGTGTCGGCAGCAAAGCTGGTAAACAGTACGGTCGCCGGTGTTTCGAGCAACCGCTGTAATCCGTTTTTCATGATCCATGCGCGGGATGCTGGTGAAACGCACGGCGACTGTTTCGCGTTCAATCTTGTGTACAGCGGGAACCACTACAGTGTGGTGGAACAAAACCCGTATGGGAAGGTCCGGGTGCTGAGCGGCATTAACCCGGAAGGCTTTGAATGGCATCTGCAGCCGGGAGAACGGTTCTGCTCGCCCGAAGCCGTCATGGCCTTTTCATCGTCCGGTTTTTCCGGTGTCTCTGCTTCCATGCACGCGTTCGTACGCAGACACATCGTGCGGGGTGAGTGGCAGTGGAAAGAACGCCCCATCCTTTTTAACAGCTGGGAAGCGTCGTACTTTGATATTCACGAATCCCTCCTCGTCCGTCTCGCAAAAAAGGCGAAGAGCCTCGGCATTGAACTGTTTGTGCTCGATGACGGCTGGTTCGGTACCCGTGATGGCGACACGAGCTCGCTTGGCGACTGGGTGGAAAACCGCAAGAAACTACCGTCGGGAATAGCCGGTCTTACAAAGAAAGTAACCGCGCTCGGGCTTTCTTTCGGTATCTGGGTTGAACCGGAAATGGTGAATGCGGACAGTGATCTCTACCGCGCTCATCCGGACTGGGTGGTGCAGGTTCCGGGCAACGAGCATTCAGAGGGACGGAATCAACGCATTCTCGATCTTGCGAATCCTGTGGTACAGGACCATGTTATCGATACCATGCGACGGGTTTTTTCTTCCGGAGATATTTCATACGTTAAGTGGGACATGAACCGGGTGTTCTCGGACTGGTATTCGCCGCATCTTGCGCCGGAAGCACAGGGCGGATTTCTTCACCGGTACGTACTCGGACTCTACCGGGTACTCGAAACGCTCACCCGGGAATTCCCGCACATCCTGTTCGAAGCTTGTGCGTCCGGCGGGAACCGCTTTGATCTCGGCATGCTCTGTTACCTTCCGCAAATATGGGCTAGCGACAATACCGATGCGGTGAGCCGCCTGGATATTCAGGAAGGATACAGCTACGGATATCCTCCCTCGGTCATGGGGGCCCATGTATCCGGATCGCCAAACCATCAGACGCTC
Organism: uncultured Treponema sp.; assembly: GCA_964626305.1. Taxonomy (GTDB): domain Bacteria; phylum Spirochaetota; class Spirochaetia; order Treponematales; family Treponemataceae; genus Teretinema. The sequence continues at coordinate 5,312 of CAZVEL010000228.1, forward strand.
CGGCGTACTCCGGCGGAAAGCCGTTATCAGGTTGCCTCATTCGGTCTTCTGGGATACGAGTGCAATCTCCTTGATTTTCCACAAGAACGGCAGGAGGCAATCCGCAGGGAAACGGAACGGTATAAAGCCTGGCGTGCCGTATTTCAATACGGTGCGTTTTATCGAATTCCGCATCACCGTGTGCGTGTATGGATGGCGGTTTCCGATGACCGGAAACGGGCGGTACTCAGTGTCTTCCAGATTCTCGTTCGGCCGAATCAGCCGGACTTGCGCATCTGCGGCCGCGGACTCGAGGAAACAAGGCGGTACCGTTTTTACAATATTCCGGCAAGTGTGAGCATCAAGGAGTTCGGAGACCTCATCAATACTGAGTCGCCGGTGCATATCCGGGACGGATCCCTTGTACAGGGTCTTGCGGCGAAGTTTTACAAGTTCACGGGTGAAACGGAAGACTATATCCTTACCGGTGCACAGATTATGAAGGGCGGGGTCTCAGTGAAACAGGCCTTTATCGGCATGGGTTTTACTGACGAAGTACGCCTCTTTCAGGATTTTTCGTCACGTACCTACTATATGGAAGCAGTGGAAGAGTGAGACGGGATTACACCCATACAAATTTCTGACCAGTTCAAATTACCCTGATAGAGCTGCAGTTAGTTCTGCAAAACCGCAAGGAACAACGGATGGGCAGGGCATGTCCGGAGAATCACCGGAAATAGCGCTATTGAGAGATGTCCGGTCTGTTGTACCCGTGGTTTGTAATCTTTCGTTGACAATTCTCCATGAAGGTATAGAATGAATGCTATTATTTTCGAGCTATATCATCCACTATTACATACACCTGGACCATAATAAGGAAGTTGCAATGCCTGAAGAAAAGAACCCAAAGAAAGAGAAAAAAGGAAAAAAACCGGAGGGACACGGAAAATACTCCGGTATATCCTGGGAAGTTATACACCGCCCGGTTTCATTATCGATTTTTTCAAATATATCACGGGAGATGCCCTGGTCAATGATGTGAATAAAAGAATCCAGGGTATGGCACACTTTGTAAAAAAA
>CAZVEL010000229.1:0-7529 GCA_964626305.1 uncultured Treponema sp.
CTTGAGTTCAACGCCTCCGGCGATTTCGTCCTTGAGTGCTTTTGAAAGCGTGCCGTCAAGTTTCTTCAGATCGCTTTCCTGAAGGAGCACTGAAAGTTCGTTGGTGCCGGTTGTTTTAATCCATGCGGTTACCGCTGCCGGGATAAGCTCAGCGAGCACCTCAGGAGAATAGGCTGCGGCGGTTTCACGGGCAATGAGCGCAGAAAGACGCGCTTCCACCCCGTCACGGAAAGAAATGAGTATGTTTCGTCCAGCCTGTCGAATGGCGGCCTCGGCGGCCTTTTCAAGACGGTCAGCTTCCTCAGTTGCCTTTGCAACGATGTGTTCCGCTTCTTTTTTTGCCGCTTCAAGTAGTGAAGCCGCTTTTTCATTAGCATCATTTATAATGTCTGCAGCTGCTGCTTCCGCAGACTCGACTCCATCTTTTTTAATCTTGTCGACCAGTTCCTGTAACTGAACGTCCATAATCACCTCTCCAGAAATAGTGTTCCAAATTATTGCAATAGCTTAATAGTCGAAATGCCAGATGGTTTCATGCCGGTAGCGGTCTCCCGGAAGCAGGATCGAATCGGGAAACGACAACTGATTCGGCGAATCGGGGAAATGCTGGGTTTCAAGGCACAGTGCCGAATGCTTACCGTATTCAGCACCATTTTTTCCGGTTATTCCGGACAGAAAATTCCCGGTGTAAAACTGTACTCCCGGCTGTGTTGAGTATACGGTCATCGCCCTACCGGACACGGGGTCATATACACCGGCTACCGGGTTCGGATCATCCCCCGCCCGGTTGACTTCCCAGTTATGGTCATAGCCGCCGGGAAGCGCACCGATATCTTTTCCTATTTCTTTGGGAGATCGGAAATCAAAAGGTGTACCGGCAACATCCAGGATTTCACCGGTTGGTATCGCCGCATCGTCAACTGGTACATAGCGGTCGGCAAATAATTGCACGCTTTGACCAAGTATTGAGCCGGAATCATGGCCGCCCAGATTAAAATACGTATGATTGGTCAGATTAACCGGAGTAGGTGCGTCTGTTTTCGCAGAGTAGGAAATGACTATATCATTATCAGAGGTGAGACTGTACCGGACTTTTATATCAACAGTCCCCGGGAACCCCTGTTCCCCTGCGGGGCTTTTCCGGAAAAAAAGGACACCGGCTTCTTTCCGGCTGATATAAGGTTCGGCTTTCCACACCATGCGTTGGTATCCCCGTCTGCCGGAATGCAGGCAATTCCCGTTGTCGTTCTTGTCCAGGTGGTACTCTTTTCCCGCAAGCGAGAACGTTCCCCCGGCGATACGGTTGGCGAAACGGCCGACGAGACAGCCGAAAAAGACCGGGTTCGCTATATATGGTTCAAGAGTTGAATATCCGAGCGCAATGTCATCAGGATTTCCGTGCTGATCCGGTACCATAATACTGGTAATAATGCACCCGTAGTTGGTAACAGAAAAGGACATAGTCTTGTTTGATATGGTAAACAGAGAGACTTTTCGACCGTTGGACAGGACACCGAACGTTCTTTTTCTGATTTTCATGCAGGACTCCTGAAGAATTGCGATTGCTCTTAGTGTAGCTGAGACCGGTCGTATTTGCAAGTACGGAATATTGTCATAATGGCGATTTTGGGGGTATAGTAGCGGAAGGAGTAAGTGGTGGAAAACATGTACGACCGACTCGGCGACCTCCTGCGGGACCGTCTGGCAAATGACGAAGATCCGTTTGAAACCTGGGATCCCTACCAGGGACGCGAACGCCGTGCCGGTAATGCAAAACAGAGAAAACCGGCCCCTATGCGCGCCGCGGCTCCCGAACGGGTGGCAGTACCTCCCGAACTTGTTGAAGATTTCAGAATTCTGGGACTTCTTCCCGGGGTTACTCCCGGTGAATGCCGTGACGCCTGGAAACTGCTCATGAAAAAGCATCACCCGGACAAGCACAACCAGAGCAGCGAAGCTACCCGGATCTCAACCCGGATAAACAATTCCTACAACCGTATAATTCACTGGTACAAGACCGGAGATCTGGACTAGGACTGCAGTTCCACCGAATCCCCATATTCATCGAGCTTCCGGTGGAGGGTTTTTCGCCCTATTCCCAAAACTTCGGCCGTTCTACTCTTGTTGCCATTCTGGGCGGCGAGTGTTTGCAGGATTATTTCCCGCTCTGCATCTGCCATGGTTGATCCTACCGGGATGGTAATTGCGGGAAGATCATCCATATCCCGTATTGACGGCGGAAGCTCGTCCAGCGTGATTACCGTTCCGGTTGTCATAACGACCGCACTTTCAATACAGTTTCTCAATTGCCGTACGTTACCCGGCCAGTCGTAGGCATATAACGCCTGACGCGCCTTTGGGTCAATGCTTTCGATTACTTTGCCGTTCTCTTCGGCGAATTCCCTCACAAATGCACTGATCATGAGCGGCAGATCATCTTTTCGTTCCCGCAGGGGAGGTACATGAATGCGGACCACGTTGAGCCGGTAAAATAGATCCTCCCGAAACCGCCCCTCCGCAATTTCTTTTTCAAGATCCCGGTTGGTGGCGGTTATGACGCGCACATCTACTTCGATGGTTTCCTCGCCGCCAACACGCTCAAATCTTTTTTCCTGTAACACCCGAAGAATCTTTATCTGTACCGACTGATTTATCTCACCGATTTCATCTAGAAATATGGTGCCGCCGTGTGCCAGTTCGAATCGTCCGCGTTTCCGTGAAACGGCTCCGGTAAAGGCCCCTTTTTCGTGTCCGAATAGTTCGCTTTCCAAAATGGTTTCGGCAAGCGCCGCGCAATGCACCTTGATGATCGGATTATCCTTGCGGGTTGAAAGGTTATGCAGGGCATTCGCTATAAGCTCCTTACCCACACCGCTTTCACCGGTTATCAGAACAGAGGCTTTGGTCGGAGCGACACGCTTTACCACATCGAAGAGTTTTAGCATTGCGGGACTCTTCCCGATGATATGTTCGAAGCTTTTCCGCTTTTCCGCTTCCTGTTCCAGTTCACGGTTATGGAGAACGAGTTCCCGGCTCTGCAGGGCTCTTTTTACCAGAAGGGATAACCGATCAAGATTCAGCGGTTTTGTCAGAAAATCATAAGCACCGGAACGCATTGCCTCAACGGCATTTTCAACAGTACCATGCCCGGTAAGCACAATAACCGGAATCCCAGGCGTTTCGGTAGTAATTCGGCGTAATACTTCTTCCCCGCTCACACCGGGCATCCGCAGATCAGTTATAACAAGATCAACGTCGTTATTCAGGGCAAGAGACAAACCGGTTGTGCCATCTTCGGCAAGAAGGACCTCGTAGCCGTCCATTTCAAGCGCAGCCTGCAAGCCGGTTCTGATATTCTTTTCATCATCAATAACCAGAATGGTAAATTTCACAAGTCCTGCTCCTCGTACTCAAGCATTTTCTGGGCACGCCGGTATATGGGCAACTGAATGGTAAAGCGGGTTCCATGCGATGGTCGGGATTGAACGGTTATATCTCCACCATGTCCTTTTACAACCTTGTACACCATGGTCAGACCGAGTCCGGTTCCGTCAATTTTGGTAGTAAAATACGGCTCGAATATTTTGGCAAGTACTTCTTCCGGTATGCCGGTTCCATTATCCTCAACCGTTATGCGGATGGTTTCATCATTAAAATTTGTTGCCAAACGAGCGACTCCGCCATCATTCATTGCCGCCTTGGCATTTTTTAACAAATTGATAAGCATCTGCCGCAAAAACCGTTCATCTCCCTGTATCTGCGGAATTTCATTTGCCAGCTCAAGGTCAATACGTACACCAGCCTGTAGAAATTCTTCGGAAAGAAACTCCGCCAAATCCTGAATAATATCGTTTACGTTTAATGTGGTGAACTCAAAGGAAATGGGACGAACAGCAAAGAGAAAATCAACAACGATCTTGTTCAGTCGTTCCATTTCTTCATCCACAACATCCAGATATTTGCAAATGGAACAGGTATCCTCACCGGTAAGCCGTTCAACGGCCTTTCGAACCAACTGAACATGGATACTGATGGACCCGAGTGGATTCTTTATCTCATGAGCGACATTTGCTGCAAGGTTTGTCAAACTGGCAAGGCTCTCCAGACGACGATTTTTCAATTCCTCTTTTTTCTTTTCCGTTATATCATCAATCATGATGATGGTTCCGCGTACCTGCTTGCTCTTAACCAGCGGCATAACGCTGATACTGAGAAGCTTCGGGGATTGTTCATCATTCAAAGGAAATTCATGTGCGGTAACGGTTTCCTTTTTATCGATCGTTTCCTCTACGAATGTTGAAATTTCCGGATCATGAATACAGGCCCAGACCGGACGCTCCTGAAAATCATGGTAATCCATGGGAAGAATCCTGGTAGCAGCCTTGTTGTTCTGCACAATTACATGGTACGCATCGCAAATCAACAACCCGGTACCAAGAGAATCCAGAACGGCATCGAGCATTTCATATTCTTCGGTAATGAGATTGAGCAGACTTTGTATCTGCTCCCCATTCATGCGGGATGTTTTTTGCAAGGCCCTCCTGATAAACTCTCTCATAGCGCGTTGCGCATCTCCACAGAAAGTTTTTCAAGTGATGCGACCGGCGAAAGATTATATGTATCTACCACCAGAAGAGCCTCCTGTAACCCGGTGTTCCATTCGGTAAAGATCTGGATGTCCCGCTGGGAAAGATCCTGCTCGCGGAGGGCACGCGAGAGGAGCACTGTTACAGAAACAAGAAATTTCCGCCAGATACTGCCCGGCTTGCATTTATTGAGCGAAGAAACAAGATCGGAAATGGAATCCATATGATCACCGGATTCTTCGCCGTCAAGAACGATCCTGATACTTTCAGGCGGATAACGTCCTTCCGTTTGGGCATCACGAATGACAAGATTCAAAAATCCGGCAGCAGAAGCATTGATACGTTCCGGAGGGACTGGAAGAAACCGTGAGAAATACTGATCAAGAGTTTCTTTATCATGCGGGGTATCATGAAAGACACGGGTGATAACCGATTGTTGAACGTCCAGCGTCCGGGAAATAAACCCGTATCTACGAACACGGGATAAAATAGTCGGCATTATTGCACCGCGACGACTTGTAGTCAGAATGAACACAACATCCCGGGGAGGTTCTTCCAGTATTTTAAGAAATGCGTTTCTGGCGGAATCCAGCATACGATCGGCCCGCTCAATAATGACGACCTTCTTTTTTCCATAGGGAGCAAGATGGGTCCATGCGGCAATTTTCCGGATCATTGATACGGGAACAGCTTCATACATGGACCCGGTTTCAAGCTTCTCCGCTTCTGATACAATGGACGCAACCTTTTTTTCAACGGCAGTTACATCGACAGTCCCTGACGTGAGAAGTTCAAAATCCTCCAGATTCTCCGCGAGAGATCCGAGCGAAGAGATCGAACGTGTATACCGTGTTTCATCACCCTGATACATTACAGAATCAAATCGGAGAACGAGCTTCCTGACAGACCGTATAAAAAGGAATCGGGAGGCAGCCTGTCTGTTACGGAGAAAGGCTTGAGATGCCGCGTGTATTTCCGGAAGACAGTCTTTCGGACCGGCCACCAGGAGATCAGGATGGAGAAGAAGTCGGTGCTTTTGACAGGAGGTACACGAACAGGTCCATTCGGCGCTACCCTTGAGGCAGGACAGAATACGTGCAAGTTCGAGTGCCGCAGTAAGTTTACCTGAAGCACTCTCTCCCGAAAACAAAAGAGAGGGTGGAAGCTTCTCTGTTTCAATATCCTGTATGAGAAGATCTGACGCTGGCTGCGCAAGCAAATTTTCAAACATACCGCCCTTCCCCTCCTTGAAATCAATTACCTCTGATCAAAACCGGTATAATTGCTGAACTGGTAAATACCAGTGGTTTAAAAAAATGATAGAAAACACTCCCCCGCGTCATTCCCGAACTATCAAACCAGGGCTGTATTTCCAGCATTACAATTATCAGAATAATCACGAGTAGTCCTTCAACAATTCCCAGAAAGAAACCGAGCGCCTGGTCCAGGTTCTTCATGCTTTCACTTTCGAAGGCACTTCCAACAATCTGCTGAATGGTCTTTACCGTCAGATATAATACCAGAAATATCAATAAAAATGAAACCAGACCGGGGGAAGACTCTACACCGATTATTTTTTCTACATGAGGCGAAAGCGTCTTGTAAAAAAGAACCGCTCCGATACCACCAAGGATAACAGCCGCCTTGGAAAAAAATTCAGCAACAAAACCTGCACGGGTAACCTTGACGATGAAGATGAGCATAATAACGAGCATTACGGTGTCGAACGCAGTAATGGTCATGTTATGCTCCACCTGATCCGGCCAGCTCAGCTATTCTATTGGCAATAATTCGTGCGGATTGCCGTTCACCCAGTTTCTTTGAAGCCGTTCCCATGACAACACGTCGATGGGGATCGTCGAGGAGTGAACGAAGAACAGCGAGCAAATTTGATGCCGTTGCTTTACCTCCACCGAGGACAATCGCTGCATCCTGAATTTCAAAATACCGTGCATTGTCAATCTGATCACCCCGTGAACTTCCGGTATCAAGCGGAATAAGTATCATGGGTTTCCCCGCTGTCGCACATTCCCAAACTGAATTAGCCCCGGCCCGTGAGACAACAAGATCAGCTGAAGCAAGCACATGCGGCATCTCTTCCCGTATGAACTCGTACGACCGGTAACGCCCTCCCGGAACAGCAGCTTCGAGAGCTTTACTCACATCCCGGTTCCCGGCTCCTGTCTGGTGTACAACATAGCAGCGGTCACAGAGCTCATTGACTATATCGCATATCAATGCGTTTACCTGTCGGGCACCAAGAGAACCTCCCTGTACAAAAACAACCGGGATTGCAGGATCATGGAATCCGGTAAAGAGTCTCCCTTTTTCGGGATCCCCGGTGTAAAAGTCAGATCTGACCGGATTTCCGGTGTATTCGATACGTGACTGGAATTTTTTGGAAAAAAAACGTGTGGTTTCCTCATAAGAGACAAATATCTTTTTTGCAACACGGCTGTTCAAACGAGTAGCCAGACCTGGAGTAAAATCACATTCATGCGTAATTACGGGTATATTCAGGATACGTGCAGCAAAGCAGGGAGGAACACTGACAAAACCACCTTTTGAAAAGACAAGGCGTGGACGAATTGTGTGCAATCGGTACAGGGAAACAAAAAAGCCTGCAGTGATTTTGAATATATCCAGTACATTACGAAAACTGAAATAGCGCCGGAGCTTTCCCGAAGGTAATCCATAAAATAACAATCCGGCTGATTCCACAAACACACGGTCCTGACCCCGGGAAGAGCCAAGCCAGACACAGCGGATTTCGGGATGTTCTTTTTCAAGAATTTCTGCGATTGCCAGACCGGGAAATATGTGTCCACCGGTTCCTCCCCCGGCAAATACTATGGTGTCCATAGGAAAAGTGTATCATGTGGAGGAACTATTGAAAAGCTCAAGCAGTTTACTGTTTTTGAAGAGAGTCGCGGATCCCAGTGC
>CAZVEL010000230.1:0-3182 GCA_964626305.1 uncultured Treponema sp.
GGATACTCCCCGGATTGACGTCTTCAAAACTGATAATGAGGTCGAGCACCGGTTCGTCTGCCTCGCCCCATGAACGGGGGAATTGTAGAGCCTGGCTGGAGAGCTTTGCGGAAGCCCGGGTCCAACCGGAGTTTTCCTCGGCTGCGTACTTTGTGGAATCGACCGCCAGGGTCGATTCACCCACTTCTCCCATGGTTACGAGCAGGCCCTTCAGCGGATAGGGGCCGGCATTTCCATCCTCTGCAGATTCCGGGTCCGGGTGCACCCACACACTGAATTCCCAGGTCCCCGGCTCCAACCGATGTGTTGTCTCGGACGGACAAAGCCGAAGCCGGAGTGCCATACCGTCACTTCTCGCCAGGGTAAAGTCGTCAACATAGAGCTCGGCAAAAGAAAGACCGACCGATTCGGGTTCAAACTGGAATGTAACATTGTCGCCGTTCGCGGCGGGCGAAAAAAGACCGGTGACACGACCGGTGGTCGGATCAGGGGTTAGATAATCTCTTCCTGCATTGATGGTAAATGGGTACGCTTGCCGAAAACGGAAAAAAATCGAGTATGCAACAGAGGCACGAGAGGAAAAACCGGTCAGAGTAGCGGGCGTAAAAACCACCTCCTGATCGGATTCCGCGTCCAGTCTCATACTGCCGTTTCCGGAAATACGGGAGAACGAATCATGCGAAACGGTTCCCGAACCACTCCAGGTTCCGGTTTGTCCAGCCTCAAAATGCCCGCCGGTAACAAGATTAACCACTTCCAGACGGTATACCGGGGATTCCGCACCTAACCCTGCAGGGACAGAGGAAAAATCCGACGCAATTGCCGACGATGAGGCACGATCAAAGCGGATATAGTCAAACTGATCCCAGTCAGTATACCGGTATGCGAAATCCCAGAAGCCGGTTTCATACACAGCCTCTCCTGATTCAGGGTCGGGGTCGGGAATTCCCGGATCGGCACCGCAGAATACATCGAAGCCAATCGCAGCGATAAAATTGTCGGAATAATACGAGTCGGGGAAGGGGTCATTGTACTCGAAGATCTCGCAACCGGCAATAATGCAGACGAAGAAGCACAAAACGACAATTGCCGTCAATTTCTGGAGTATTGGTATCTTGTTATCCGACGTAGTATTTTTCATGTTTTCCTGTGGAAGTATAACGTATTGTAAACACCTTGACAAATAGAAGAAAAACCATGATGCTTTGCCACCGTATGAATAGAGAAAACAGACACGAACCACGTTTTCGTGATTTTACACGGGCCGTCATTGAAGAACTCTGCCCGTTTCCCGGTTATCTTGAAGACGTGAGCGTTACCGGGTGCAAGGTGCGCTTTGCCCATTCCTTTGAAGTAGATATAGATCGTGAATATACTCTTGCTGTTCAACCCGGAATAAAAGCCGGGGTCAAAGGATTTATATTGACCGTCAAACCCGAATGGTTTCAGAATGACGGAGAAAATGTCGAAATCGGCTTTACCGTTCTCCGCTCTCCGGGAGCCCGTCAGTTTATCAACTACGTTGAAATGCTCGCGGCACTCGAAGAACAGGAACTCCAGGAAGCCTGATTGACACACCTCCCCGGCACCGCCTGGCTTGCCGTCGCCGGTTTTCAGGAAAATTTGTTTCATGAACTCAAAATAGATCCCGCCCGGCCTGATCTGTCTGTTCAATTGTACGGTGATCTGGTATATCGGGAGGGTGCAGTCCCGCAAGCCTTTTGGTACCGTACGCGTCTCGAAAAACCATTTATCGCAGAATTCACCTCGATCAAGGAAGCCGCGAACATATTACGGGGCGTCCAGCGGAACTGGGCTTTGTATCCGTTTGCCTCATTCCGCCGCTCAGCCCTGATCAGCGAGAAACTTCCAAAAATTTCCGAAAAACCACGCGAATTCCCCTTTCATGTCCCCGATTCCCCCATGGGATTGTGGACCCTTCTCGATAACAACCACCTGTTTGCCTCGGCGGAAACTTCAAGCCCCTTCCCTCTTGGAGAAGTCCGGTTCGTGGAAGACCATGAGAACCCGCCGAGCCGGGCCTACCTTAAACTGTTTGAAGCCCTCGCCTGGGTCTCCCATCTCGCACGCAAGTCAGCCGTTTCGGGTAGCTTGCCCGCTTCGCACGGGTTGGTTGCCCCTCCCGGGTTACCCTTCCCCGGCGAAAAAACCCGCTGTGTGGATGCCGGCGCCTGCCCCGGCGGCTGGACCTGGGCACTGCGCCAGCTCGGCGCACAGGTTACCGCCATTGACCGCAGCGAACTCGACTCCCGCCTTATGGCCGACCCCGGCGTCAGCTTTATAAAACACGACGTATTCACCCTCAAGCCGGAAGATTTCGGCCCACAGGACTGGGTATGCTCCGACGTCATCTGCTATCCACCCCGGCTGTACGAATGGATACTCAAATGGCTGGAATCCGGACTCTGCAGCAATTTTATCTGCACCATCAAGATGCAAGGCCCTGCCGACCACGAAACCACCCGCGCTTTCGCCGCAATTCCCGGCAGCAGGATAGTTCATCTGACCGCAAACAAGAACGAACTTACCTGGATCAGGCTTTCACAATAAAAATGCTCTGTCCCCCCAGATAAAATGCTCTGTCCCTCTTTAGAAAGGCTCTGTCCCTCCGGCGGTGTTCCCTTTTTGCGCCGTTTGCGCTATACTTTCGCCATAATTCTCGACGCGGAAACCCGCCGGAGGCCTTTCATGACCGATGTTCTTTCAATACTTTCTGACTGTAAAGCCCTGTTATCGGGACATTTCCTCCTTTCTTCGGGAAAGCACTCTTCCCAGTATTTTCAGTGCGCCCGTCTTCTCCAGTATCCGGACCAGGCGGCACAGGTTATTGAATCTGTCGCGGAAAAAATCCGCGCCGAGATCCAGGCGGAAACCTTGAAAGCAGATATCATCGTCGGTCCGGCCATGGGCGGCATTGTCGTAGCGTATGAGCTCGGCCGTCAGCTCGGATTGCCGGCGATTTTTACGGAACGGAACGACGAAGGAATCATGACACTTCGTCGCGGCTTTGAAATTAAGCCGGGACAACGAATAATCATTGCGGAAGATGTGGTTACCACAGGAAAATCAACGATAGAGACAGCCGAGCAGCTTGAGAAACTCGGCGGCAAAGTTGTGGGGTCTATCTGTGTTGTTAACCGACGCCCCGCCGATGCCGCAGA
>CAZVEL010000231.1:0-6252 GCA_964626305.1 uncultured Treponema sp.
GGCATACTTTCTTGCAGACACCGATTTTGAACGGTTTCGTACTCTCATTTACGATGCCAGTGGCATTACTTTTTCCACAACAAACCGGTCCATTCTGGAAAGCCGACTCAAGGAACGGCTCAGGGAGAAGAATCTCACAAAAATTGGCGACTACCATGAAATACTTTTAAACGACAAAGAAGAACTGAAATATCTTCTGGATTCGGTAACAACAAATCTTACACGGTTTTTCCGCAATCAGCCCCACTTTGACGCCCTCATCAATTACGTGCTTCCCGAGATACTTAATCTGAAAAAGGCGTCGGGCAGCACGAAAGTAAAAATCTGGAGTGCAGGCTGTTCGACCGGAGAAGAACCCTATACGCTCGCGATGATTTTAAAAGACAAACTCCCCCACCCTTATACGGCAGAGATTGTGGCATCGGATATTTCTCTCAAATCGCTTATGGTTGGAAAATCGGGGTTTTATCCCGACAGCCGGATCGTCGGTGTTCCCGATAATTATCTTTCCCGGTTCTTTGAACGGAAAAACAACGGGTATCAAGTTCGGGACGAACTCATGAAAACGATCCGTTTCGATTATCACAATCTGAAGAACGATTCGGGCCTTCGACAGGTGGATATCCTGTTTTGCCGGAATGTGTTAATATACTTCGACGAGGCAGCACAAAAAGCGGTAATCGACCGTTTCTGGGAAGCAATGTCGCCCCGGTCGTTTCTGTTTATCGGCCACTCAGAATCCCTATTCGGGATGAAAACCCGGTTTGAATTCCTCAAAACCGAATGGGCGTGCCTCTATCAAAAAAACACCTGACGGGAAAATGAAATGAATCCGGTAAAAGTTCTGATAGTTGACGATTCCGCACTTATGAGGAGTCTGATTGGGAAAATCATAGACACCAGCGAAGACCTGACCATTGCAGACAAGGCAATGAACGGACGTTTTGCGCTCCAGAAACTCCTTCGCTCGGAACCGGACATTATCGTCCTCGATATAGAAATGCCGGAAATGAACGGTATTGAATTCTTGAGAGAACGGAAAAAGCTTGCCCTGGACATTCCCGTAGTGGTTCTTTCGAGCATAGCACGGGAAGGTGCACGGGTAACCATGGAATGTCTCGAACTGGGAGCCAGCGATTTTGTAACCAAGCCCTCCGGTTCAGATTCAGCAGACCTGCACACCGTGGCCCGCCAACTCGTTGAACTGCTCACCGGGTACGGCCGCCAGTATCAGCGGGAAAAGGAAACCGGGCGGGCTAAAAAACTTCCCGGGGAAAAACTCGCCGCCTACGGATCCGGGTATCTTCCCGTTTCACCGCAGAAAGACACTGACAGGGAAACCCTTTCTCCCGAAACCATAGCAACCTTCCAACGGGAGCGAAGCAGCATTGCCAAACGGACAATTCGGGAAATTCGCAAGCCGATTGCTGTCGCGGAAAAGCCAAAACCGGAACGAAGCCCGGGCAACATAGAAATAATCGCGATTGGCATTTCAACCGGCGGACCAAATGCTCTTCGCGATGTTTTTTCCCGTATTGATCCAGATCTCCCCCAACCCGTGGTTGTGGTTCAGCACATGCCTGCCGGATTCACGGAAGAATTCGCCAACAGTCTTGACCGGATTTGTCCGCTTGAAGTAAAGGAAGCGTCCGACGGGGACATTATCAAACCGGGACGTGTTCTCATAGCCCCAGGGAACCGTCATCTGGAAGTGGTCCGGAAACCGCTGGCTACCATAGCACGTATTACCAACGATCCACCCCAGAACGGACACCGTCCGTCTGTAGACGTACTTTTTGAATCTGTTGCACAGGAATTCACCAACCGTGCCCTGGGCATTATCATGACTGGCATGGGAAGGGACGGAGCGGTAAAAATACGGGAACTGTATAAACAGGGATCCAGAACTATCGGACAGGACGAATCAAGCAGTGTGGTTTACGGCATGCCCAAGGTAGCCTGGGAACTCGGCGGGGTTATGGAACAGGTATCACTGGAAGACATGGCCTCGGCAATTAACCGGTACGGGTTCGAATTCAGACCGTAATGGTAATACCGCTCAAGACTCAACAACCGTCGTAATTTCGGGATATCCAGCATCCCCCACATGCAGTATCCGGGCAAGGATGGCCGCGGTTACCAGTGCCACTGCTATGGCGATTCCGGAATGCGATACGGAGCTGGCAGCGATCGGAGTAAAAAGAGGAAGGGCTCCGTAGGAGAAGGCACCGGTCACAAAGGGAAGGCCAACAGATACCATTCCCTGAACAAGTTGCCGTCCCGCCTGCGCATGAACCCGAACTTCACTGCCAATCACAATCGGCAGCTTACGCCGGTTCACTACCGTAAAAAGACTCCCTTCGGACCGGCACTGATCATTTGAACAGCCAAGACATACTTCAATATCAAGCGGAACCACCAGCACCCGCTTCCCTTCAATAGCTACGACTCGTGCTTTATCAGTCATTGTTCATTCCTGCTTTTTCTTCCTCCGGTACTGTACAAGATACAGTAACCGGACGGATAGCTGTTGCTTTCCCGTCGTTGTCCAGGTCGATACTCAGACCCTGCAAGCAGGGCTTGCTCCAGGCATCTCTGGACCAATCAGGAATTCCGGTACGGTATTCCCGTATTTTCGCGGACGGTTCACTTCCTCCCACCGAATCATGGCTTCCGGTTCTGCCCGCATCGGTAATAACGGCAGTACCTCCCGGAAGAATAACGGGATCGGCCGTCTGAACCCGGGAGTGTGAACCAATAACGGCCGAAACCTTGCCGTCGGCATGAAAGAAAAAAGCTTGTTTTTCCGCGGTAGCACCAGAATGAAAGTCCACCAGAATAAAGGGCGTCTCGGTGCGGAGGCGTTCGGAAAGAGCTGTTACGGCAATGAAGGGATTTTCGCTGTGCACCCGGTTAAAACCGACCCGTCCAAGAAGAGATAGTACCGCAATACGGGTATTTCCCGCTTTCACAAAACGCCAGCCAAACCCCGGGCTTTCCGGCGGATAATTAGCCGGCCGGATAAAGTATGGTACCGTGGCGATATTTTCAACCATATCCTTTCTGAAAAAGGCGAAATCGCTCCCGATCAGCAAATCGGCGCCAAGCTTGCGCAAATATCCGGCATGCTGCTTGCCGATTCCGGCTCCTCCGGTTGTTCCGTCAGCATTAACAATGACACAATCAGGCTTTTCCGCCTTTTTCAGTGCCGGCAGAGCCTGCTTCATGCACCATATACCGGCCTTGCCGACGATTTCACTTATGTACAGGACGCGTATTCCCACGCATTACTCTCCGTTTTTCCGGTTTTTTTCTCCGAGCAGCCGGGTACACATGTCCCGCTGTTCGATTTTGCCAAGCTCATCATAGGTGTCCCGGAGATTATACAGGGCATCCTCAAAATCGGGAATAAGGGCCAACGCTTTTTCGAAAGACGACGCCGCGTCCGCGTACCTGGCCTGACTGAACTGCAATACGCCGTAATTGTTCCAAATTCTTCCGTTTCCCGGCGCAAGATCCAGCGCGTTCTGATACGCTTCCCCGGCCGAAGAATCCTCACCGAGCTCGTGAAGCACAACAGCCAGGGTATCTATGATATCCGGATCCGCAGGATTTGCCCGCACGGCATTTACGAGTGCAGTTCGCGCCTCTTTGCGATTCCCGATTGCGCGATAACTCAAAGCAAGATTGAACCAGAGGATTCCGTTTTCCGGCTCGAGAAGCAATCCCTTTTTCAAACAGGCGATAGCTTCTTTATGACTGCCCTCGGAAGCAAAGAGCACGGCACTGTCGTTAAGATATTCAGCGGTTTCTTTCATGCAGGTCCTCCCAGGCTTTCGGCTTCCCGGCAGGATCAATGCTGCCGGGAAAGTTCCGCGAGACGGTCACGCAGATGCGCTGCGCGTTCGAACTCCTCATGATCAACCGCCGTCTGCAATTCCCGCTTCAAAAAGGAGACTACGGACGTCGGTTCCCGAATATCGCCGGTATTTTCCGGCGAGCCGGCAACACGTTCAGCCGGTATGCCGTTGTGTATCAGCACATCCTCAGACACCAGAACGTCGCATTGCGTTCTGGCCGACAGACACAATATATCGGACGGTCGTGATTCCAGACAAATCTCGGTACCATCTTTAGCCAATACCATAGTACAAAGATAGGAGCCCCTGCGGCAAGCATAGATTTCAGAACGGAGAAAACGTGCTCCCAGCGCGGACGTCACCGAAAGCAGCTGCTCATGAATCATGGGCCGCGGGGCCAGAATTCTCGTCAGTTCCACCAGAATGGTCTGGATGTCATTCTCCGAAACATAGATCGGAAGAACGACAGTCGATTGTTCCGGCTTTAAAAACACGGCATTGCCGGTTCCGTCATGTGAAATGGTCCAGATACTGGTAGGAACAAACTCTCTGCTACCCATACCATAATCGTACTACAGAGAGAGCGCGAAAACAAGAAAACGAACATTATTCCTTCCCGGAAAGTCCGGTAAGCATCGAATCGAAGAGACCGCAGATCAGTTCTGCAGCAGGAGCCTCCGGATAACGCCCCCGAAGAGAAAGACTTGTCCGTTCAATAAGCTGCGCGCCATAAGCCCGCGCATCTTCTACCGCTCCAGAGTGTGCAAGGAGGCTGATAACCTCCTCAACGGCCGGAGACTCGGGGCCTTCCTCCCGCGCGCGGACAAATGCGTCGGAAATCTGCTGCAAATCTTCCGGATTTTTTTCCAGATGCAGAATAACCGGCAGGCTTTTCTTTCCCTCAACGATGTCATCTCCCCGCTTTTTCCCCGGATTACCCGTGCTCAGGTTCCGCACATCGTCGAGAATCTGGAAACCGACCCCGATTCGGGCGGAATAATCACCGAAAACCGCTGCGGAGGCTTCGTTTTTTCCCGCGGCGAGCATGCCCGTTTCGCCGGCAAGTCGTGAAAGGGTGCCCGTTTTCAGGGTTACCATGGCTTCATATTCCGCTCGTACCGGAATATGTGAAGGATTCCGGTGCCAGGCAATATCCATTGCCTGACCAAGATGGAGACGACGAAGCTCACGTGAGGCTGTTTTGAACAAAAGAAGCTTCAGGGAGTCGGAAGCCGGGAATGATTCTATTATCGACTGCGCGTGAAAATACAGCCATGAAGCCGCATTTATGGCGGTATCTTCGCCATAAAGGTGATGTACGGCCGGTTTTCCCCGGCGCTCGTCCGCATGATCCTCTATATCATCATGGATCAAACTGGCGGTATGTGAAAATTCGACTATCGGAGTAAGAGCGTATGCCCGGTCTCCACCTCCGCCAAGTTCACAGGCAAGCACCATGAGCAATGGACGCCAGCGTTTTCCACCCCGGCCCAGAAGATCCGCGCAGGGTTCAACCAGCGGGGCCATATGCCCGGCTCGCACCGCAGATGGCAGGGTGGAAAAAGTCCCCTGTATCCAGTCCGGATCCGGCGAGACCGGAAGAACCGAGTTCAATACCGATTCAATCTTTTCAAGACGGCGTGTATATTCTATAGTCATGTCGGTATTGTATCCAATACCAATATTCTTGCAAGGGGAACGTATGTGTGCCAAAACGTATGAAAAACCTGATTTCTGGTCAAAGAAAGCCTTTTCCGAAGGCTACCCGGCCCGTTCGGTCTACAAGCTCCAGGAAATGGATGACAAGTTCTCCCTTCTTGCCCCGTCCTCCCGGGTACTTGATCTGGGAGCTGCACCTGGAAGCTGGACAACCTACGTTCTCAAGAAAATTCAGGAGCCGGGCAAGGTTGTCGCCATCGACCTTTCCCCCCTGGACAAAGCAGTGTCAAGTCCCCTGCTTACCTTTTTTCAGGGAGATCTTTGCTCGGCGGAAATCAGAAAGCAAGTGAAAGCCGAAGCTCCTTTTGATGTAATTATTTGTGATGCGGCTCCGGCAACAACCGGAAACAAGACCGTGGATACGGCACGTTCGTCCGGGCTGGTGGAAATTGCCCTCTGGTATGCGGAAACCATGCTCATCCCGGGAGGAAATTTCGTCGTCAAGATATTTCAGGGAGGACAGGAACGGGAGCATCTCATCAAAATGCGTGAATTGTTTACCTCGGCCCGGGGATTCAAGCCCGAAGCCTGCAGAACAACGAGCTTTGAAACATACCTTGCCGGATTAGGGAGAAAATCCTCTTCCTGAGCAAATTTTCGGCCGATTATCTACACAAACTGTCATTTCAAATGATATACTGGAGCGATTATGATCCGGAAAACCCGATTCACA
>CAZVEL010000232.1:0-4605 GCA_964626305.1 uncultured Treponema sp.
TATCGGAATACGTATTATCTGTGCATTCCTCCAGGACATTGCCGATGTTGAACATCTGCTCAAGGAACAGTTCAGGGTGCTTGAAATAGAACGAAAAGGCGCCGACCGTACATTCCGTGAATTTGGCTATGAATCAACGCACATCCTTGTGGAAATTCCCCAGGAAATCAAGAAAGACCTTGATCTTCCCCCCGGGCTTGTGTTTGAAATACAGATCCGGACGATCCTCCAGGAGGCCTGGGCCGAGGTTGAACATGAACTTGTGTATAAAAGCGAGTTTTCTCCCTTTGACCTCCCCCTAAAACGAAAACTCGCATCCATAAACGCAAGCTTGAGTCTTGCGGACATCATATTCCAGGAAATCCGGGACTATCAGAACAAGCTGAACCGTGAACTCGACAAACGGCGGGGGAGTTTTTATAAACAGGCTGACATTGAATCAGCGCTGGACCTGGCCATCCCCGGTTCTGGTAATGGCACATTCCGGACAACTGACCTCCCTGATAACGTAGTATCCGACAAAGAAAGAACCGAAAAAAAAGCAGATGAACAACCCGGCCCTTCGGGGGAGCGACAACGGGATACCACAGCAACAAATCAAGGAGATACCCCGACCTCCCGGACTTCGGATGAAATCTATACATCCCCGTCACCATACATGAACGGGACCATTGACGACATGATACTCAACGCGATTGAAGCCCATAACAGCGGAAATCTCGAACGTGCCACCGACATATATACGAAGATTATTGAGCAACAACCCAATGACACTGTTCTTTCCGTAATATACAAGCATCGCGGCATGGCACATTTTGCGTCATCCCGCTATGAGAAAGCACTCGACGATTTCCGTGAAAGCTCACGGTACAGCCCGGAAGGATTCAGACCTTATTATTACATCGCAATCGTTCTATCTGTTATGGGACGGGAACAGGAAGCAGTTGATAACTTTACACGCTCTCTGGAACTCAACCAGTTTCAACCCTATGTGTATTTTCGGCGGGCCCAGTCCTATTATAACCTTGAACAATACCGTGATGCACTCAACGATCTTGATCGTGCCGTTTCGCTGGGGTACAACAAGCCGGAACAGGCAAAGCTCCGTCTTCTAATCGCCAAAAAGCTCGATATTTCGTGAAGCGTATTGACATCTTTCGCCCCCTTTGGTATATATATCTTCGTTACGAACAAGGTAACAACCGGAAACGGTTCATGTCTCCTTCGTCTAGTGGTTAGGACATCGGGTTTTCATCCCGACAACAGGGGTTCAATTCCCCTAGGAGATGCGAAGTCTGAAAGGACGAAGCAGGGTAAGGATCTGGAGTCCTTACCCTTTTTTTTTCCGCTCCTGCAAGAAGGCACTAATGGGAGAAATTGAACAACGGATAACGCGTGATGCACGCACTGTTATGGCCGGATCAATACAAGAATCCGGTGGTAACGAAGTGTTTTTCACCGGCATGATTGACCGTTCCGGCCTGGTAACGGACGTTACCGTGTGTGCACGCGGAAACCAGTCTGCCGTTCCCGTAGTGCGGAAAGCCGCCCTTGAAGCCGATGTTCTCATTCACAACCATCCATCAGGAAATCTCACCCCAAGCGACGCAGACCTCACCATAGCTTCAGCGATGGCTGACGAGGGCTGCGGGTTTTACATCATCAATGCCGACGCAACCGATATATACGTGGTAGTGGAACCGGTTCTCAGACGTGAAAAAGTACTCATGGATGAACAGGAGATAGCGGCGCTCCTGGACGAATGCGGCCCATTTGCCGCGACAAAAGACACCTATGAACCCCGTCCTTCACAGATGGCACTTGCAGGCGCCATAGCACGGGCATTCAATACCGCCTCAATAGGCGTATTTGAAGCAGGAACCGGCGTCGGCAAAAGCTATGCATACCTTTTACCGGTAATACAATGGGCCTTTACCAACCAGGAACGTGTGGTAATTTCTACCGGGACCATCAACCTGCAGCAACAACTCATGGAAAAAGACATCCCCGCTGCTAATGCCATAATCGGAACACCAGTTAAAGCCGTACTCATGAAAGGCAGACAGAATTATGTCTGTCTCCGGCGACTCGCCGAAGCCCTCGAAGAAAAAGACTTTTTTGACGACGATCTTGAAGAACTTGACCGTATTGCTGAATGGGCACGGACCACACTCGACGGAAGCAAGTCCGATCTCCCCTTTGTCCCGCGGGACAGTGTATGGTCCAGGATCGCATCAGAGTCCGACGCATGCATGGGAATGCGCTGCTCAAAACGTGACGATTGCTTTGTAATGCGTGTGCGAAAAGACGCTGCAGATGCCTCAATTCTGGTGGTAAATCATCACCTTCTTTTTGCCGACCTTGAAGCCCGCATGATGGGAGCAGGATATGACGGGACCGCTGTATTACCACCCTTCCATCACATTATCTTTGACGAAGCCCATGCCATAGAAGCTGCTGCAACCAGTTTCTTTTCCGAATACTTTACCCGCTTCAAACTGAACAAACAGCTCGGTGTTTTTTTCCGAGCGCGCAGAAACTATGTTGGCGGACACCTGCCTGCGCTCGAACGCATCTCGGCACACGGTGGAGAAATCGGAAATGCTCGCGCTGCCATTGAAACCATACGAAGCACCTTCCAGAACCTTGAAGATGCCGCATTATCACTACTCAATTCGAACTTTACCTGGCGGCTTTGTACGGTGAACGAAAGAGACGCAACGACACTCCTTTCGGCCATGGAAGAACTTCGCCAGGGAATAACCGCCTTTGCCGGCATAATTCGTACCGTACTTGAAGGAATTGATGAAGAAGATCAGAATGAACAGGTGGTATGGGAATCAAAATTTGCCCTTCGCCGGCTTGAATTCATAGGACAACTCTGTCTTCATTTTCAGGAATGGAGTGAAAGACCTGAATCAGTCTTCTGGTTGGAGAAGAATAAATTCAACCCACGATCAGGGAAGAACAACCCGTCGACCACTGTATGGTACCCACGCTTTGTCCAGACGCCCCTTTCAATAGCCCCCATGATGTGTGAAGGAGTATTTGAACCATTCAATACCGTGGTATGTACCTCCGCGACGCTCCGGATCGCACAGAAATTCGACTTCTGGATGCGGAGGGCCGGTGTCTCTCTCGTGGAAGAAGACCGGATACTCCTGGGAGAATACGACTCTCCGTTTCCCTACGATACAAACGTCCTTCTTGCCATCCCCGATTCAGGACCACTACCCGATGAACAAGGATTTTCTGACTGGATACAAAGTGCTGTGGTATCACTCATCCAGGCCTCAGCCGGACATGCACTCGTGCTTTTTACCTCTTATGAAATGCTCACCCGTGCATGTGAACTGACACGACGGGAACTCTCCCCGTTGGGAATAACCATATTACGGCAGGGAGACGACGACCGGACACGCCTTCTGGAAACATTCAAAAATGACGAAACAAGCGTTCTGTTTGCAACCGACTCCTTCTGGGAAGGCGTCGATGCCCCCGGAGAAACCCTGCAGCATGTAATCATCGTAAAATTACCCTTCAGGGTTCCGAATAACCCGGTCCTTGAAGCCCGCTCGGAAGCAATAAGCGCAAATGGCGGAAATGCCTTCATGGAACTCAGCCTCCCTGAAGCAGCCCTCAGATTCCGCCAGGGTTTCGGACGCCTTATGCGACGCAAAACTGACCGTGGAGTAGTAACCGTCCTTGATCGCAGAATAATAACCAAACGGTACGGACGTGTATTTCTGGACAGCCTGCCCGAAACTGCAACCGTATTCGCCCCTTTTTCCGATGTTCTGACCCGAGTAGAACATTTTCTCTATCCATGAGGAGAAACACATGAAAATACTCCTGGTAGCAGCATGCGTAGCACAAAGCATTGCCGTAATGGCCATCCTGAACCGGATCGCCTACGTCCTGAACAAAAATCTGAGCCTGCTCTATAATAAACGCATTGTCTACGCAAAACCGCGCAGACTCTTCGCACTCTTTTCCACCTACCTGGGATTCAAATTTGCCGGAGATTACACAAACGTCCCTGACTTGCCGGCACAATACCTGATAATCTCGAATCACCAAAGTCTCATAGACATACCCCTGTTCATGCGCTACCTGGAACCAACCCGATTACGCTTTGTCGCAAAAGCTGAACTTGGACGCCACATACCAGCAGTATCCCTCGTTCTACGGGGAGACAAGCATTGCCTGATTAAGAGAACCGGCAGCCCCTCGAAAGCAATGCGCGAACTGGACCGCTTCGCCGAACGCGTACGAGAAAACAACTGGATACCTGTTATTTTTCCAGAAGGGACCCGCTCCCGCGACGGAAACACTGGAACCTTTCATGCCGCAGGATTCAGACGATTCTTGGATAAATATCCGCTTCCGGTTGCTGTTTGTGCCGTTGAAGGTGGATGGAATATCAGCTCTCTCTCTGGAATGGTAAGGAGGATGAAAGGCGGCGAGTATCGTGTGAAGGTGCTTAAGGTTTTTCCTGCTCCGAGAAGCAAGGCTGAGCAGGTGAGGGTTTTGGAGGAAGGGAAGGAACTCATAAATAAGCAACTAAGAGATTGGCGTAGTAACTGCTATCAAAATTGTTGAAAA
>CAZVEL010000233.1:0-2236 GCA_964626305.1 uncultured Treponema sp.
GTCCGGTTCCGGCTCTACCTGTTCGGGAGTAACAACTTTACCGCCGTAAAGGGCTTTTGGGTAAATGATAATACCGAGCTTTTTTTCGAGACGGGCAAGCGCTCGCAGTTCAAATTCGTCTCCGAATATGGCATTTATTCCGTTTTTACCCGCCCGGGCGGTACGGCCGGCACGGTGGATAAAGAAGTCGGTATTTTCCTGTACATCCATCTGCACAATATGGGTAATTCCCGGAATATCGAGACCACGAGCGGCCAGATCACTCGTAACCAGTACCGTCGTTTTTCCGCTCCGGAACCGGTCAATTGCGGTTTTCCGGTCTTTCTTGTCCAGTTTGGCATGAAGCGCCGCGCATACAATTCCCCGGTGCTGCAGCTGGGAGGTGATGTTTTCAACCTGGCCGAGCACCGCAGTAAAAACCAGGGTTTTGGCCGGTTTCTCGGCAACAAGGAATTTTCTCAGGGAGTCTATCTTGTCCCGTCGTTCACTGTAAAAGGCCCAATGGGTTATGTTCCGTGCAAGAACATCTTCTGCGGGCATTTCAACCCGTTCAAGACCCGATTCTGCCGGGACCAGGGACGTCAGCAGGGTTGTATGTTTTTCTGTAAGCGTCGCCGAACAGGAAACAAACTGGGCGGTATCCGGGAGAAGTGAAAGAAGTTCCGCTACCGTGTCGCGCATTTCCGGTGAAAGAAGACGATCAACTTCATCGAGGACCACCAGCTCAATCGTCCGTGGCGAGAATTTCTTGATCCGGATAAGTTCGATGATACGGGCCGGCCCACCAACGAGAATATCCGGTTTCTTTTTTAGGGATTCAATTTGACGCTTCAAAGGCGCGCCGCCGATACACAATGCAGCCGTGACTGGAAGATCTGCATCAGAAGCAAGAGACGCTGCTGTTTGGCGTATTTGCGATCCCAGTTCGTGGGTCGGTGCGATGACCAATGTAGTTATGCTTCCTTTTTTGCTCCGCATGAAGGCCGGTATAAGATAACAGAACGTTTTTCCCGTTCCTGTTTCTGACTGAAAACCGGTATTGGAACCCGAAAGAATACGCGGAAGTACTTCTTCCTGTACCGGAGTTGGTGTGGTTATGCCGTTTTTTTCAAGGGCATGGATTATCTGTTCGGGGACACCGAGCCCGTGGAAATCATTCATGAAGTCAGGATAGCACAAAGGGGGTAAAAGTGCTATAATCTGAACAAGTTGCCGAATCTCACGGAGGTTATTCTTGAAAATCGGTATTGACACCTTCGGTTGTGATCATGGTCGGTCCGGAATTGGTTCGTACATTTTGTCTCTCGTTAGTAATCTCGGAAAGACCGAGGTAGACGTTGACCTTTTCGGTCCCGAACTCGACCGCTATACCTACAGCTCCGGGCAGGATCATGTAACCTATACCGGAGTATCCGTTGCTGACAGCTTGCTTGCAGAACGCCTCTGGCATGTCACCTCATTGACTTCCTTCGCAAAACGACATGAGTATTCCGCGATACTGTATCCCTCAGGAACAAAACTCCTTCCCCTGAAATTTACCATTCCTTCCGTCGTCGTTATACAGGATGTTCTTTCTGACCTTTATAAACGCTCAGATGACAGTTTTATCAACAGTCTGTTACGTTCGCAGCTGAAACGGGTAGACCGTATCATTGCAGCAAGTTCTTTTGTACGGGACGACCTTGTTTCCCTCAAAATACCCGAATCGCGCATTACGGTTATTCATAACGGAATTGATACCGGTCTTTTTTACCCCAGAACCACCGCCAATAATGAAGCGGTTCTCATTCATCCTTTCTCAATACGTCGTCCCTACATAATCTATGCATCACGGGTTACGTATCCAGCAAAAAAACATGTTGAACTTATACGGGCTTTTGAAATTTTCAAAAGAAAAACAAATGCTCCACATAGGCTGGTATTGGCTGGCGCAGATGGCGTAAATGCAGAAATGGTGCATCGTGAGGTGCTTAATTCACCTGTATCATCGGATATCCTGCTCACCGGATATTTCCCTCACCAGAGTCTGCCCGAATTATACTCGGCTGCCGATGCCTGCGTTTTCCCCTCGGCGGCGGAGGGTGTAGGGCTACCGGTTCTGGAAGCAATGGCCTGCGGGATCCCGGTTTCATGCGCGCGGGCGGGAGCCCTTCCCGAGATTGCCGGAGAAGCAGCCCTCTTTTTCGATCCGGACAGCCCGGAAGAAATTGCCGCTGCCATAGAACGAACTGTCAGG
>CAZVEL010000234.1:0-3725 GCA_964626305.1 uncultured Treponema sp.
TTCATCTTGGATTTCCAGATGATAGAATTAGGGTATATCATTCGGCGATTGATTTGAAGCAATTTCCTTTTAGTACATCCAGTCCTGCGATTTCCGGAATAAGAACGCTCTTCTGCGCTGGCCGTCTCGTTGAAAAAAAGGGGTTCTCCTATGCCCTTGAAGCGTTACGGGACTTATTGAAAAAGGATTCAGGTTACCGGCTGGTTATTGCCGGAGATGGTCCCCTTGAAACTGATCTCAAGCAAAAAGCAAAGCAGGAAGGTGTTTTGGAACAAGTTCATTTTACCGGCTGGATCGGACAGGACACCATGGCTGAGTTGCTTGAAAATGCGTCTGTGTTCCTTGCTACAAACATAGAATCCCGAACCGGAGATACCGACGGAATCCCAAATATTGTCAAAGAAGCCATGGCAACAGGTGTTCCCGTCGTTGCCTTTGACCACCCCGGGCTTGAAGAATTGATAACACATCGCTCAAGCGGGCTACTGGTTCCTTCCCGTGATGTACCGGGTATTGTTTCTGCCGTAGAAGAACTCCTAGATGTGCCATTGCGAAAAGAAATTTGTATAAAAGCCCGGCAGACAATTGAAAAGGAGTATTCCAAAGAAGCCCAGGCGCAATATCTTGAACAACTGATACAGGAGTATTCGGAAACATGAAAATTACTATATTGTCATTTTATGACCGGATAAGTCTTTTTCACAGTCTCAAACCCTTTTTGTTTTCACGGCACAAAGGTTTATTTACATTTACCAACAAGCCGGACTATTGCCTCAAGAAAGACACAAATCACATTCTTTTTCTGGATAGATGGTTCCTGAAACCTGATCATGTTGACATGGAGTTGCTTTTACAGCTCCGCGACAAGTATCGCGTAGTATTCTTTTTTAACGGGAACGCGGGCGGCGGAATTATCAGACCCGAAGTTCTTCCCTACGTGGACCGTTTTTTCAACAAAAGCTTGTTCAAGGACAAATCCCTGTATCAACAAGACCTTTACGGAGATGAATTGTTCACCGATCAATCCCACAGGAAATACGGTATAGTTGATCCTGATCCACGGGAACGAAGCGTTGTAAACGATCCGGCAATGCTTGAAAAGCTCGCGGTTTCCTGGAACATCGGTGTGGGAGATTTTCCAAAATTAAAATATCGGCAGAGAACTGCTGTTGCTCTTGCCCGTGCATTTGGCGCCCCGATAGTAAAACCTTTTCATAAGAATCCTGTTCTTTCCCCGGATATTTTTCCGGAGAATAACGGGCAGTATTCAGTTAATGCCCGCTGGGGAGGACCAAAACGTCCTACCCTTCTGCATCATCGGAGCATGATGCAGGACATAATTGGTTCTGATCCCCGCTTTCTGGTGGGAAAGGTTTCCCAGAATCAATACAACCGTGAAATAAAAAACAGTAAAATCACCTTGAGTCCGTTTGGTTGGGGAGAAGTATGCTTCAGGGATTTTGAAGCAGTGTTGAACGGAAGTCTTCTCGTAAAACCGGATATGTCCCATCTTGAAACCTGGCCTGATATCTTCATTCCAAATGAAACCTACGTACCAATACAATGGGACGGCTCTGATTTGCTGGAAAAGATTGATTACTTTCTTGGTAACGAAACAGCGTTACGTTCAATAGCACGAAACGCCTTCGAAAATTATCATGAACAGATAAAACATATTGATGATCGACTGGATTCCATTCTGAATTTGATTGAGGAGTATTAGCATGGGAACAACGCTACCGGAGAATCAACAACAGATTGCGGACAACCTGTATACCGTCACAAATATTCTTGAGGCAAAGGGCATACCCTATGTTCTCGAAGGTGGTACTCTTTTGGGGGCAGTCCGTGAAAATCGTTTTCTTCCCTGGGATGATGATGTCGGAATAGCCGTACCAGCAGAACTCTTTTTTAATCAAATGGATGCCTTGGTGCAAGAATTCATTGATTCCGGTTTTACCGCCGGATACCGTGACAGTTCTTTCGAGAATTGCAAGATTAATGTACATCGCGATGATGCACGGTTTGAAATACTGGGATGGTTTGCCCGCGGTTCATGGCGACGTCGGGCACGGTACCGGATGCCCAGGAAATTTCTTGAAGAGCGAACACTCATCAGTTTTTTTGGATATGATTTCTATTGCCCAAAAGATTCTGTGAAATACCTTCGTCACTTCTATGGTAACTGGAAGGTTCCGAAAAAAAGCGGCAGATTTTTCTCATTTTACTGTTATGATCAGAAAAAGTTCTGGAACAGGCAGCTCAGGAAAGTTTTTCGATTTATTCCCCGTTCCTGATCAAGGATATTGAGCCAAAAGTTTTGTGTATTCTTCCAAAACTGTCGTTGCGCTTTTTTCCCATGAATATCGTTTAACTTGTTCAAAGCCTTTACGGATCAGTGATTCACGAAGACCAGCATTAATCAATACACGTCTGGTTTGTTCCGAAAAAGCGATGTAGTCATCCGGGTCATCAACAAGTAAGGCCGCATCACCAACAATTTCAGGAATGGCAAAAGCCCGGGTCGTTATTACCGGGCATCCGCACGCCATAGCCTCTATATTGGGCATACCGTATCCTTCTGCGCGGGATGGAAATAGAAACGCGCTGGCGCCGTTATACAGTTGAACAACATCTTCTTCTGCAGTAAAACCGGTAAAAATTACTTTTTCGTTCAAAGAAAGTTCATCAAGCATGAAATGAACATGTTCATTGTCCCAGCCGCTGCCGGAAATTACAAGTAGAAGATCCTCCATTCCCGGTTTTTGTGACAACTCGTGAAATCCTCTAAGTAAACAGTCCGGATTTTTCCTGAGTGAATACTTGCTGATATGATAAATGTATCTACCTGATATGGACAACTTTTTTAGTGTAGTCAACGTTCCCTCGAGCTTGTGGTATACAGGATCCACTGCATTGTAACAAACAGAAATCTTTTCTCCGGGAACGTGCCAGTTCTCCATATAATATTGTTTGCTTGTTTCACTTACTGTAAAAACATGATCCATTTTCCGTGCGTACACCGGTTTAATCCATCTTGCATGTGCCCTTTCAAGAAAGTTGTAGTATTGGGGAATAATATTTGGCTCAGCGCTGTGTATAGTCGCGACTCGTTTTACTTTAAGCCCGGCAAGTGGTGAAAATATGGTGAGCGGACTGTGGTGTAGAAGATCAAAATTGTATTTTCTGAGCACCTGTGCCGCCGCCAGAGGATTCCGGGGTATAATGATTTCGTTTGCCTGTTTATATATCTCCCGGTCGTTCCGTACATAGTGAATAAGGAACAGCTCGAATAAACTCATTTCACGATTCAGTTGAAGAATTGTTTTTACCATCTCGTGCAGATGATGGCCGCTGCCGCTCGTTCCCTTGTCTATGGGTCGAGTAAAAATGCCGATTCGGGGTTTGTTATTCTCTGTCATCAAATATCCTTTTTTTGATTTTTTCTGTTATATCGTTAAGTACCTTCTCAGATCGCTCATCAGGAACAGGAATTTTTTCTGGAATGGTTTTATATAGAGAACTCTTACGAATTATTGCGAGAATATCCCTGGAGCGCTTAATGCCGCTTATTCCTCTGGATTCTACCCGACTTTGAACACGTGTTCTTGAACCAAGACGTGAGAGCAGTACAGAATCAGGACCATCTGTTTCCAGAAGAATATCAGGGGAAGGAATGAGGCGGTCAATAGTTCCCGCAGGGTTTGCCGTTGAACCATATAATA
>CAZVEL010000235.1:0-6255 GCA_964626305.1 uncultured Treponema sp.
GAGACCGTGAGGGAGAGGCGTGACAGAGGGGGGAGAGAGAGAGGGAAAGCGAGAGAGAGAGAGGTGATCTCCGTATGCCATGGCGAGATTCGTTGCTTCAACTACAAGATTTCCGAGGCGAGGCCCGGCGGGAATACTGATTTTTGTATCCTTTATTTTTTCGCGGTTCTCTTCAGAAAGAAGCTTTTCATATTGTGAAATTCTGGCCTTGCTTTTTGCATGTCTTCCCTTGGGACTCATGCTGATCCATTCGAGCTCCCGTTCGAGCTGTTTTCGCCGATCGGATTCTCCCTTTTCTTCTTTTTCCAGTCTGTTGCTTTTTTGTTCCAGCCAGCCGGAATAATTTCCTTTCCAGGGGATTCCTTCTCCACGGTCAAGTTCGAGTATCCATCCGGCAACATTATCCAGAAAATACCGGTCATGGGTTACCGCGATAATGGTCCCTTCGTACTGCTGGAGGTGGCGTTCAAGCCAGGCAACAGTCTCGGCGTCGAGATGGTTGGTCGGTTCATCCAGAAGCAGAATATCCGGCTTTTGTAAAAGGAGACGGCACAAAGCGACACGACGGCGTTCCCCTCCGGAAAGGATGTCTACCACCTGATCCGGAGGAGGACAGCGCAGAGCATCCATGGCAAGTTCGAGCTGGCTTTCAAGTTCCCACGCGTTGCAGGCGTCGAGTTTTTCCTGAACCGTCCCCTGTTTTTCCATGAGCTTGTCCATGTCCGCATCCGGATCACCGAACGCTTCGTTGATCGCGTCGAATTCCGCGAGCAGATCCACGGTTTCCTGTACCCCTTCCGAAACAACGTCTTTGACGGTTTTTCCCGGTTCGAGATACGGCTCCTGTTCAAGAAAGCCGATCGAATAACCGGGGGCACATTGTGTTTCACCGGTAAACTCGGTATCTTTGCCGGCGAGTATCCTGAGGAGGCTCGATTTTCCCGAACCGTTCAATCCGATAACACCTATCTTGGCGCCGTAAAAATAGGAAAGGCTGATATTTTTTAAAACCTGTTTGGTTCCATGACTGCGGGAGACGCGGTCCATTGTGTAGATAATCTTTTTATCGTCAACTGTCTTTGCCATGAGCGCAGTGTAGCCCACATAAAAAAAACCGGCAATCCCGAAACGGCAACTAAAATATTTGCACTCGTTATTTCATGGTTTGTAGAAGTCCTGCCATCTCCATGGCTGTTATCGCTGCCTCAAATCCCTTGTTGCCGTTTTTTGTTCCGGCACGTTCTATGGCCTGCTCAATGGAATCGGTGGTAAGCACACCAAACGCGACCGGCTTTCCGAACGTGAGAGAAACCTGCGCGATGCCTTTGGATACTTCCGCTGCGACATAGTCAAAATGTGGTGTGGATCCGCGGATTACCGCCCCCACGCAGATTACCGCGTCGATGGTATCCTTTGCAGCGAATTGTGCTGCAGCAAGGGGGATTTCGAACGCGCCGGGAACCCGGGCCAGAGAGATGTCTTGTTCCCGTGCTCCGTGGCGCAGAAGCGCATCCCGTGCTCCATCCACGAGACGTGAGACGATAAAATCGTTAAATCGTGCGGCAACGATTCCTACGCGAAGGCCCTCCGCCGTCAGCATTCCTTCATACTCTTTCATGTATACCTTCCTGTATTATTTGTCCGATATTCGTATCTGTTTCATCAAGCGAAAGCTGATGTTTCATCCGGGTCATTTTCGTGTGCAGGTATCGTACATTGTCCGGTCCCGGTTCAATAATAACGGGAATGCGCTCATGAACCATAATACCGGATTCAACAAGTCCGGAAATTTTTTCGGGGTTATTGGTCATGAGCGATACGGAGGGTATCCCGAGATCCCGCAGAATTTCCGCCGCCGCGCGGTAGTCCCGTTCGTCGGCATGAAAGCCGAGCATCAGATTGGCGTCTACCGTATCGATCCCAGTATCCTGAAGGGCATAGGCCCTGATTTTGTTCACCAGACCAATGCCGCGCCCTTCCTGGCGGAGGTAGATGATAACACCGGCTCCGGCGGTGCTTATCCGTTTCATGGCCTGGGCCAGCTGTTCGCCGCAGTCGCACCGTTTTGATCCCAGAACGTCTCCGGTAAGGCATTCAGAATGAATACGGCACAGGGGCGCGGCGGTTTTTCCCGGATTTCCGAATACCAGCGCCAGGTGTTCTTTCCCGGAACGAGTATCCTCGTACGCGAAAAGACGGAACATTCCGTATTCGGTGGGGAGTCGTGTTTCAGCCCGGCGGACTATACCGGGTTCTGCTCCGGCATGGCGGCGCATATAGTCCGCGATTTGCTGTATGCTGATCCGGGGAAGCCGGTGAAGCGTACAAAAACGTGAAAGGGCAGCGCCCCGTTTCATGGAGCCGTCGCGGGAAAGAATTTCGCAGATAACCGCAACGGCGGGTTCTCCGGCGGGCGAAACGTTGCGAACAAGAGCGACCGCTGCTTCGGTATGCCCCCTCCGTTCTGTGATTCCACCGGATTTCGCGATAAGCGGAAAGATGTGCCCGGGTTTTCTAAAATCAGCCTCCGTTGTACCGGGTCGGGACAGGGCCCGGATTGTTCTGGCCCGGTCTGACGCAGAAATTCCGGTTGTGGTGGTCCGGGCATCCACGGAAACGGTGAACGCGGTCCGGTGTGGATCGGTGTTTGTTTTACACATGGGCGTCAGATCCAGTTCCTGTGCCCGAGAGTTGTCCATCGGTACACAGATAAGACCTCTCCCCTTTCTGATCATGAAGTTGACCGCCGGAGCCGTAGCATAACGGGCAGCCATGACCAGATCGCCTTCGTTCTCCCGTTCCTCATCGTCGGTAACCACAAGCATGCCTCCCCGTGAAAGGGAATCTAATGCCTGTTCAATAGTGGTAGTCATTTCCTTCTCCTGTAAATCCGTATTTTTCAAGCAGTTCAAGTAACGGGCTCCCGGTTTTTTCTGTTAAGGGTGACGTGGGGTGTGCATGAACGTACCGTGCAACCGGATCACATTCTATGTTTACCGCATCGCCGTTTTTCTTGTTTTTCAAGGTGGTCGCTGCCCGGGTGTGCGGGATGACCGAGACGGAAAAGGACTCCGGGGAAACGGCAACCACGGTGAGGCTGATGCCGTCAACGGAAACCGAGCCTTTCTCCGCGAGCAGTGCCATGACGGTTTTCGGGCAGGATATTGTATACACCGTGGCTTTTTTTTCCGTGTGGACGGATCTGATAATTCCTGTTCCATCCACATGACCGGTAACGAGATGACCACCGAGAGCATCACCGGCTGCGAGGGCTCGTTCAAGGTTTACTTCCGCGCCGGCACGCAGATTAGCCAAGGTGGTTCGTCGCAGGGATTCCGGCATCACGTCCGCGCGGAAGGTCTGTGACGTACTGTCCGTGGCGGTGAGGCACACTCCGTCGACCGCGATGCTGTCTCCAGGGGCAAGTGAGGCAGCAAGCTTGCATCGTACCTGGAGTCGTGGCGGCGGGGTAATGATCCGCCCGGTTTCCTGTATCAGTCCGGTAAACATGGTTTTCCCTCCAGCACAAAGTCTTCTCCGCAGCGGGTCAGGGTCAGATCTTCCAGTGTGATACGGCGCTCCAGGGAGGGGACTCCTCCTCCGAAAATTCCCGGCGCGGGATTCCCGCCGAGAAGAACCGGCGCCAGATACATCCGCATCCGGTCCACGAGACCTTCTTCAAGAAAACTCCCTGTCAGTTGTTCCCCCGCTTCAATGAGAACCTGGTCCATTCCTCGCTGTGCGAGAATTTTCGCGAGTTCCGAAAGATCAATGTGTCCGTCTTTTTCCGGTACGGGCACAACGATAACCCCGGCCTTTTCAAGAAGCATCCGCTTCTGTCTTCCGGTTCCGGTTTCAGAAACGTGAATCGAGCAGGCGGCGATAACCGGGGTTTCCCGGGCGGTTCGGACAAGCCGGCTTTCCAGCGGCAGGCGAAGGCGGGTATCCGCGATAATACGGGCGGGACTGCGTCGGGGCATCGTGCTCTGATTCACTGAGTTTTCAGAATTGTCTTTTTCGTCAAGGCGGACGGTGAGCAGGGGATCGTCTGCAAGGACGGTTCCGATACCGGTGAGAATCCCGGCCTGGCGTGCCCGGAGGCGATGGACGCTTTTGCGGGAGGACGCTCCGGTTATCCAGCGGGATTCACCGGTTATCGTAGCGATCTTTCCGTCGAGAGAGCTTGCGGTTTTCAGTGTGAAAAAGGGCCGACCCTTTTCATGTACGGTAACAAAGGCCGCGTTCAGTTTCCTGCACTCCTGTTCCAGCACGCCGGTGCGGACTGTTCGCCCGGCGGTTTCCAGGATGCGGATGCCCTTTCCCGAAACACGGGGATCTGGATCGGTCATTCCGCACACGATACGGGGAATAGCGGCAGCGAGAATCAGATCGGTACAGGGAGGTGTTCTTCCCGTATGGCAGCAGGGCTCGAGATTCACATAGAGAGTTGTCCTTGAGAAATCGGTGCAGCCTGCCTGCCGGGCTGCTGCCACGGCATGTACTTCGGCATGCGGGGTCCCGGGACCTTGATGCCATCCAGTTCCCAGCACGGATCCGTCGACAGCCACAATCATCGCACCGACCAGCGGATTGGGCGGTGCGGTTTCCGCGCCGAGCCGGGCAAGGTCCAGTGTACGGCGGATGAAGTATTCATCGGTTGCAAGCATAAAAAAACCCCGAAAACAAAATTTTGTCTTCAGGGTTCGATTAACCGGGTAGACGGCATACAGGGCGGGGGCCGTGCTATGCCGGGTAACGTGGTCGTATCTCTTCTTTCATCCAGACTGTAACTGTCGGCCTCGGAGTTTCACCGAATCTGCGAAAGAATCTCTTTCGCTCGCGGGCTATACCGCCGGTGGGGAATCACACCCCGCCCTGAAGAAGTACTACGGGAGAGATGATACGCCGGGCGTACTCAGCTGTCAAGAGGGTGTTTCATTTTTCAGCCAGACCTGGAAGGCCTTGAATATTTTTTCGTCGAAGCTGACACCGACCAGTTGTTTGAGAGAGTACAGGGCTTTGTCCTTTGTGAAAGCAGATCGATATGGCCGGTCGGACGTCAATGCGTCGTAAATATCCGCTATCGAAATGATCATGGCTTCCCAGGGATAATCGCCGGTCTGCTTGGCGTAGTATCCGGATCCGTCCATCTTTTCATGATGGTAGCGTATAAGTTCACGGATTTCCCCGAAAAATCCTTTTTCATTCATGATGTCGTATCCGATTTCGGTATGACGCTTTATTTCGGTGTATTCTCCTTCGGTAAGGCTTGAGGGTTTGGTAATTATTGAGTCTCGTATGCCGATTTTTCCTATGTCGTGGAGTATCGCTGCGTACCGGATACGGCGTACCGCTTCGGGGGAGAGGTCGAGTATTCGTGCAATACCGACGGAAATCTTCATGACCCGTTCGGAATGCCCTCGGGTATACAGATCCTTTGCTTCAAGAGCGCGGGACAGGGCGGTAACGGTAGAAAAATAGCTTTGTTCGAGTTCATCGTACAGAAGGCGGTTGTTTATTTCACTTGCAACAAAGGTCATGGCTATTTCGAGCGTATAGCGGTGTTCCATGCCAAAGCTCTCTGCGGAGTCTGCCCTGCGGGCGATGGTAACAATGCCGAAAATCCGCTTGTCTGTCTGTACCGGAGCGGAAAGGAATGAGCCGGAAATGAATTTTTCGCCGGTTTTCATGGAGAACGAGGGATGCCGGGCCCGGTCCTGAACAAAAATCGCCCGGCGTCGATCCAAAGTCTGGCCCGAGATTGCATCCCCCTTGGGAATGGTCGCCGGTTTTCCCTTAAATCCCGACCAGACTGCCGGTATAAGCAGCTGCCGGTATTCATCATACTCGTAGTATACGCCGCAATCAAACGGCAGTTTTTCGGAGAGATCCTCAAGAAGGTGGTGGGCGAGGTCCGGGACATTCAATCGTTTCCGGAGTATTCCGGGGTATCCGGCCAGATTCAGGAGTTCCCGTTGCCGCCGGTCCGCGATGGATGCGGCATAGAGGTTTATTTTGAGTCGGGAAGAAAGCTCCGCCAGAAAGTCCCGTTGTTCGTTGGTTGCCTGATGATTCTCCCCGGTTGAACCGGGAGCACAGAGCATGATGAAGCCGAGAAGGGAAAAGCGGTGGACAACCGGCATCAGGTAATAACCACCGTAGGTCAATTCGAGAAGAATGCGGAGCATGGCTTCGTCCGGAAGGAATTCCTCGAAAAAGAAGGAGAGGTCTGTTCCCTCGGCAACCATGGAAAGA
>CAZVEL010000236.1:0-3131 GCA_964626305.1 uncultured Treponema sp.
TGCTTCTGGAGAGGGAGCTCCCGACGTATTCGCTCTGGAAGCAGCATTCGTACGCAAGTACGTTGAATCCGGCCTTCTTCTCGATATCACTGATATCGCTGACGAAGCCCGTTCAAAATCGCTTGCTTACCCGATCGAAGTTGGTACTTTCAATGGCAAAGTTTACGGTATGTCATGGCAGGCAGCTCCTGGCGCCATGTTCTATCGCCGCAGCCTCGCAAAGAAGTATCTCGGAACCGACGATCCCGCAGAAGTACAGAAGTACGTTTCTAGCCTCGACAAGTTCATTGAAGCTGCAGAGCTCCTCAAGGAAAAATCTGACGGAAAGTGCGTTATCGTATCTTCCACCGGCGACATGAACAACGTATTTCTCGGTGCACGTGACAAGCCGTGGGTTGTAGATGGCAAGCTCAATCTCGACCCCGCCATGGTTGAATTCATGAAAATGTCCAAGCTCCTGAAAGACAAAGGCTATGAAGGCCGTGTTGGACAGTGGTCAGAAGGCTGGTTTGCCGGTATGAAGGGCGAACTTAAGACCGAAGATGGAAACCCTGTTGAAGTATTCTCCTATATGCTTCCTACATGGGGACTCCACTATGTTCTCAAGACCAATGCTCCTGATACCTCCGGTGACTGGGCAATGTGCCCCGGACCGGCTCCCTATCGCTGGGGTGGTACATGGGTTGGCGCATACAAGGGCACCAAGAACGTTACTGCTGCAAAAGACTTCATTCGTTACGTAACCACCGACGATGGATTCCTCGAAGCATGGGCAAAGGATACCGGAGATGTTGTTTCCAACACGAACGTTGTAAACAAGATCAAGGATTCCTACTCAGAACCTTACCTTGGCGGACAGAACCACTATGCTGCTTTTGCTGAAATGGCAAAAGAGGTTGATGGTAAGCTGACCCAGGGAACCGACCAGGCTATTGAAGGTCTGTACGGTGAGGCTGTAACCGCTTACATGAATGATGAAAAGAGCATGGATGAGGCAATTGATGATTTCAAGAGCCAGGTTAGTGCTCAGCTCGGTCTTTAAGATTGAGTAATGGCATGTAGATAAAAGGGTGCGGAGACGGTGGTTAACGCCAGATCCGCACCTTTTTTTATCACATTATACAAAGGGGAAAACCGATGAAACAAAAGATGATAGGCCACGAAGCCCGCGTTAACCGCTGGGGTTATTTCTTTGTGCTTCCTTTTGTAATTGTGTATTTTGCGTTTCAATTTTATCCAACAATATATACGTTAGCCCTGGCATTTACCAACTCCAAGGGTTTTAGCGGGCTTGCTGGAAATTATACATATATTGGCGGAGATAATTTCGCAAAACTGATCTCAGATAAATATTTCTGGGGTACAGTTGAGAATACGTTTGTCATATGGGGCATGAACTTCATTCCGCAGCTCGGAATGGCGTTGATATTGTCCATTTGGCTCTCAGATTCGAGATTAAAACTGAAAGGAAGAGGCTTTTTCAGAGCCGTTATTTATATGCCGAACCTGCTTACAACCGCGTCTGTCGCGTTGTTGTTCCGCAGTCTTTTCGGATATCCGATGGGACCGGTGAACCGGTTCCTCCAGTCATTGGGAATTTATGACACGATCGTGCGTGATGATGGTCGGGTTATAAGAGAAGCATTTAACTTCTTCAGAGATGTAACCATGACCCGTAGTATTGTTGCCTTTATCCAGTGGTGGATGTGGTATGGACACACGGTTATCATGCTCATGGCCGGTATAACCAGTATCAACGAATCATTGTTTGAATCCGCACTGGTAGATGGCGCGAACAGCCGCCAGACAACCTGGTACATAACGCTGCCGTTGCTCCGACCCATGATGCTGTACATTCTGGTTACTTCCATGATCGGTGGTATGCAGATGTTCGATATCCCGTTCCTTCTCACCGATATGCGTGGTGCTCCGGATTTCAAGATACGAACTTCCATCGTTTACATGTATAACCTGGCGTTCCAGGGTGTTAATGATTATGCCTATGCCGCAGCGGTATCCATCGGTGTATTTGTAATCATCATTATTCTTGCCTTGCTTATATTCTATGGTATGCAGGACAGAAGTGAATTAAAACGTACCCGGATGGCAAAACAGGCAAGGAGGGTTGCAAAATGAAATCATACTCAAGTGCGCTGAATATTAAGCGATTTTTCATTTATGCGTTAATGATTTTTTTGGGCTTGCTTGCTGTTGTTCCAATTTATCTAATGTTGGTAAATGCAACCAGGACGAATGCACAAATTAATGACGGAATCTCATTGATTCCAGGGGTAAGCGCAATAAAGAACTGGAAAATTCTTACTGGACGTCAATTTCAGATCCAGCAGGGATTTTATAACAGTGCTTTCATTGCGATATCATCAACCATACTTTCTGTATACTTTTCGGCTATGACTGCATATGGACTTCATGTGTACAGATTCAAGGGGCGCCTTGCTCTTTGGGGACTTATTCTCCTTGTTATGATGATTCCGCCCACACTCGGATTTATCGGATTTTATCAGTTTATTGCCAAGCTGAAATTACTGGATAGTTACATACCGTTAATTATTCCATCGATAGCAGCGGCGGCATCGGTTCTCTTTGTACGTCAGTATCTTGCGTCAGTATTATCCTTTGATTTGCTTGATGCGGCACGTATTGACGGCGCCGGAGAATTGAGGACATTTAATACGATAATTTTTCCCATTATCACGCCCGCGATTGCCACTCAGGCGATATTCGCGTTCGTATTTTCGTGGAATAACTTCTTTACTCCTTTTATCATCATTTCGAGTGTCAAAAAGTACACGCTCCCCATGCTTGTACAAATGCTCCGTGGTGATATTTACCGCACCGAATATGGTGCTATTTACCTTGGTATTGCTGTTACCATTGTACCGATTGTATTCTTCTATATGTTTATGTCACGGTACATTATATCCGGTCTTACCATGGGTTCAGTGAAGGAATAAAACTTTTTTACGAGGAGACGGAATGCCAAGAGTTTCAAATCCTGTTTTACCGGGGTTCCATCCGGACCCCTCAATCCTTCGGGTTGGCGATGAGTACTTTATTGCCAATTCAACTTTTGAGTGGTATCCGGGGGTGGAAATAAGCCGCTCACGGGA
>CAZVEL010000237.1:0-2857 GCA_964626305.1 uncultured Treponema sp.
GAGCAATCCGCGCAGTACTAACATCGGCCCGAGTTTCAATCCGCTCCGGTATATTTTCCGGAAGACACACTTCCGGGAAGTTATGTTCTATTGAGTCGGTAAATTCCACCGTGGTATCAGGGTCTATACCGAGAAGAATATTAAATGCCCGAAGTGTTTTATCAAATTCCTGGCGTGACTGTAACAGATCCGGTTCCAGGCTGACCGCGGCATACCGTGCCTGCAACAGTGATAGTTCGGAAGCAAGACCGGCGTTGTAGTTTTTTTGAACCAGTTCCGCCTCCCGGCGGGCCAGCTCGAGATTCCGTTCGTACAGTTGCAGCCGTCGGCGTTCGGTCGCAATTGCAAAATAACTTTTTCTCACGCTCCGTGAAACTGACGCTTCTGCATCGGCACGAAGTGTTTCCGCACGGGCTTTTTCAAGCCCGGTCTGACGCAGCGTTTCCCCCACCCCCGGTTTAAGGGAAAGCCGGAGGCCAGCAGACGCACTCAAATCGGTCCCGGTGGGATCTGGTCGGGCTGAATCCGGTATGCCCGCAAGCTCATGCACATTCCTGAGCGTGGCTGTTAAACTGATATCCGGGAGAAACGCATTCCAGGAAGTATTCGAGTGGGCACGAGCGACCGTTTCTGCCAGACGCTCACGTTGTACCGAACTGTTATTCTCCAGAGCCAGGCGAACGGCATCTTCCACAGAAAGGGAGAGGGATTGCGAAAACACCACGCTGCATAAAACAAGGTACAGCAAACCGATCAGTTGCCTTCTATTTATTGCCAAATAGTGCATGATGCCTCCCGACTATTGAAAGTTTTTGATTTTTCCCGGATACCTGTTATACTAGAGGTAATGGAGCCGGAACGCAAGTCCGGCGCGGGCACAAAAGGCGTGCTATTGACCTTTCGTGCATAACCCTGCTATACTCCCGTTACCTCGGGGGTGTAGCTCAGTTGGCTAGAGCGCTTGCATGGCATGCAAGAGGTCAGGGGTTCAATTCCCCTCACCTCCACGAGTCCCTTCTAACCAGCATAATCATACAGTAATCAATAAGTTGGAATATGATGGACAACCTTGACATGGATCCCGAACTTGCCGCACTCCTTGAAGACATCCCCGAAACAACGATAAAAAAGACACCGTCGATCAAGAAAGAATCCCTTTTTTCTTCTTCTGCGGCGGCGATTGGTGAAGGCCCCTCAGGTCCGGAGGATGTCGATCTTACCAGGACCTCTTTTACCAAAATCGAAAAATTCCTTGAGGACAAGCCTCATGAGGTTTTTTCCGATCCAGCATACTATAAAAAAGTCCTCGGGAACGAAAACGAAACCGCGAATCGGTTGCACACCCTGTTGGCCAAGTATCTGACCTGTCAGGATCCAAAAGACCGAAGTGTGTACCGCCAGCAAATTATAACAGCATATTGGGATTTCATGTCCAACATTGCGCTCAAGGCAGGCAGTAGAAAGGCTACGAAAGAAAAGAAATATGCACTCCGCTTCGGGCTTCTCCTCCCCACGCTGCTCACCGACGAACACCGCCTTCTTTTCGGCAGGATTATCGAAGAAAACACCACGCGAGAGGCGGTGTATTACATTGACGAATGGTTCCACGCCATCGGATCGGGTACAATCAATCCTTCCACAACCGATGAAGTAAAATCCAAGAAAAAAAACGATTCAGCCCGATTCCAACAACTCCTGTCAAAAGCACAGGGCAAACTACAGAGTGCGGAAAACCTTCTCAGAGCAAAGTCGGAAGAACGGTCCCGGGTGGAAGACACCCTTAAAAACAACCTGGAAACAATCTCCGTCCACGATTCCATAGCCGGCTTTGCAGGGGTAAAAACCTGTTATACCGAGCAGCAAAAAAGAACGCTTGGAGACATGGGTGAAACCATAAAACAGCTGATGAACATGGATCGTGAGCTTCAAAAACTTTCGGAAGATTATTCAACAGCCGAATCCGATGTACGATCGCTTCAGCAGAAAGTGGAAGATTCAGGCGGCGGTGAAACCAATGCATCGGGAATCTCGGCCGAATTCGAGACAATACGGCAAATGGCGAAAATGACCTGTGGTCGGCAGGGAAACCACTTCCCCATTCTTACCCGGGAATACTTTCACTGCTCATCCCGCGAGATCGGAATACGGGAAAACGTAATTGAAACGCTTCGCTGGATAGAAAGTATTGATACCGAGGCCTATTGCCGCCAATACAAATCACAGCTCAACCGCATTCCGCCCTTTGTTATCCTCATACCATCGTACGGAGACTACGGGTTTTGCTGGGAACCATTTGACCGCTATAACCGGGTAACCAGCCGGGGACGCATCGCAGTTCCCATGTATTCCAAAAATCTGAAGATTGCGCTCCTTACCGCTGTTGCGGATCTCCGCTGGCAGGTCGCCAAGGAAAAAGCCTCATATTACTGGATGGAAGAAGGGCTCACCGGAAACTATTATCAGTGGTTTCAGTCCCAAAAACTGAAAGGCGATGTAAAGGAATACTTCATCAATGATTATCTGTTGTGGATGCTTAAGGAAAGTGACGGGATTCAGAAATTGAACAAGGAAATACGTGCAGTATTCTGGAGATTTATGCCATTTTCCCAGGAGATCAAAGACAAACTCAAGCCCCGGGCGCTGGTGTATCAGGAACTTTGCCAGCGCGACCGGAACCGGGAGCTTTCCGACGGATATTAATCCTGTTTTGGTTTTTTCCTTCGGTGTTTGACTCTGAACAACGGATCCAGTTTGTCCGAAAGACCAAACCGTTCAACCACCCAGTGGGACAACCGCTGGTACACCAGCATGGATAATAGAATACCGGCAATAAACGCGAAAGGAAACAGCGCTTCTC
>CAZVEL010000238.1:0-2156 GCA_964626305.1 uncultured Treponema sp.
AGAATCCAGGTTTCCCGCGCGGCACGAATAATTGCGACAGGATTAATACCCGGGTGGCCATAAAAGAACTGGTCTTCCTGCAGTAAAATTGCTTCAATCAGTTTTGGCGGGAAACTGCCGGCCGGTGCATACATGCGGATTTTTTCGTCACTGGCAAGAAATACCTGGAGGAGGTCTCCTTCCCTGTCCAGAAAGGCCGGAGAAAAAGGAACGTCGTCAAGAATCTTTCCCGGCAGGGCCGGAAGAATGGCGAGGAATAATAAAAGGGGAGCAATAATGCTCCCCATAATCAGCAATCTCCGTCTGGTCATGGTTGCATCAGTCTTTGGTTATCTCCAGGGGATCCTGCGGTCTCATTGCCCAAATACTCTTGTCGTACAACGCCTCCGCGAACAATGGCGGTACCGTAAAGAGTCCGGTATTGATTGCTCGAACCTGATAGGTGTAACTGTGAAGATCCCGGGAAACGGTTCCGAATACCACGAGACGGTCTTCCCGGATATCGACGTAATCCGGTTCCCAGTCCTCGTTACGATTATTCCGTATTGAATTGATGTCTGGCTCAAACCCGGCGGGAAGCAGATCGACCAGGGCAACATCCCGGATGATATCATCGGATATACTGCGGAAGTTGATCTTTACCCGGATAGTATCACCAATTGCTGCTTTGGTGATCTTGTTTCCTTTTTCATCGTTGAATTCACGATACACCTCAATACCGTTCTTGATTTCCTTTTCGGGAGGCGCAAGGTCAAATCCTGCCTGGGTTATCTGATAGAACAGGGGAACCCGGTCACGGTTATAAATGTCGATACGCCGCGCCGTATCCGAGAACTCACTGGAGAATATACGGTCTCCCGTGAAGGCAAGTGTCTTGCGAACCTTCTCTGCGTTCAGCTCATCTGCCGTGTACGTACCGGTTTCGGCTGTTGGTGCGGCCTTGAGATACGAATCAATTGCCATAAGCGCCAGGCTTGCCGAAAGCGAGGTGTAACGCTGATGCTGCAATTCATCGGCCATGTTTTCAAGAATGTCTCCCGAAACATCACGCATACGCTTGGGGAAATGCCGTGCGATCATTGTCAGATACAGGGACTGGTACGACAGCGCGTCCAGATACAGATAACTGTCATCCGTACTGAATTTCCGTTTTATCTTTCCAAGCAATACCGATGCTTCAAACTCCTGCTGGAGCATTGCGTAACTTCCTGCCATGAAAAGACCGGGATACCCTGTTTCTGCGTTCTTGTAGCCCGAGGCTATATCCTTCTTGAGTGATTCCAGCAGCTTGGTGGTTATCTTCTCATTGAGGGTAAGTACATAGATTGCATAGGCCCGGTTTGTAAGACCGTACATGGTTTTCACATCGCTCTGTGCAATCTTTTCAAGTGCTCCCAGAACCTTATCCATAAAAGCAGAAGGTACATAGTATCCCTTCGCTTTTGCTTCGGTCAAAAATTGGGCACAGTATACCGTAATGAGCGGATCAGACTTGGACAAGGAGGTCCACAACCCTATGGTGTCATCATTCCGCTTACGTGCCTGGAGTATGGAGATGACCCGGTTAACCGCTTCGCGGCTCTCTTCTGGTGTGAACGTGAAATCCCCAACCAGTTCGGTGTAGAGGAAGGGGAATGCAGCACTCGTTATCTGCTCGGAACAATCATAGGGATAGGTACTCAGGAAGAAGTTGAGTCCCTTTGCCATTCCAAGCGGCAAATACGACAAGGATACATCCCGGGTACTGAATTCCTCGTACATTGTACGGGGGACCTCAATTTCTGCATCATCCCGCTTTAGAACACCGGTTTCCAGAGCAACCCGATAGGGAACCGCCGGACGAACACTCATATACGAAGAAAGTTCCGAAGAATCGGTACCGCTTGAGGCCTCAAAAGCAATTTTGGCAGCGCCAACCGGACCGGCCGCTTTTACCCGGAGATTGACCGTCTTGTCACGTCCTTCGGGAATGGCCAGAGAAAAATCTGAATCAGAAATAATACGCAGGTGATTACTGGGCACAGCCTTGAGTTGCACGGTTGCGTTTTCACCCGAGCCTTTCTGGTTATTCGTTACCGTAACGGAAATATCAAATTCATCTCCGGGAGCCGCCATCATAGGCGCGTTGGGAGAAATAATGAACGTATTACGGATCA
>CAZVEL010000239.1:0-6251 GCA_964626305.1 uncultured Treponema sp.
CGTTCGGACGGGTAAACTCGAACGCTTGCAGGGTAAATGAAAAGGCGGAAAATTCCGCGACCGCCCTTTTCAACCCGTTCCAGACAAGCCGCCAGTATCCCGATTCGGAATCGTGCCGGGGAATGAGCACCCCGATCCGGATACGTTCCTTTCTGCGCAAATGGCGCGCCAGTGGATTTGGCTGGTAGCCTTCCTCGTCGATTATCTGCTGTATCTTTTCTTTTGTCTTTGCAGAGACTCGGCCACGGTTATGAAGAACCCGGTCCACGGTTCCGATTGAGACGCCTGCCTTTTCCGCTATTTCGAATACCGTCATTGCGTGTACCTACACACAGCGTAGCAGAGGTTAATGCCGCCGTCAACTTGTTTTTTCGATTTTCTGTTCCTTTGTGGTACTGGCAGGCTGAAAAACCTTCTACCAGATTTTTAACGTCCTTGTGTTCACGGCAATACCGGGTATAATTATGAACCGAAGAGATGTATTGGAGCAGTATATGGCAAAGGGCGGAAGGGGCTTGCGAAAAGGTATAGTATTCGCATTTATTGCAATCATAGCGGTTATGCTTGGTTGTCTTTTTGTACTTCTTTCGCTTGTTTCCGTTGGCATGCAGGACACCAGGCCCGATGAACATACCGGATCAACAGGTATCATCGTCGGTTTTTCCCAGATAGGGGCGGAAAGCGCATGGCGCAAGCACAACACCCTGTCGGTTCATGAAGCGGCCCGGAACAAGGGCATTCGTCTGTTGTATGAAAACGCCGAACAAAAACGCGAAAACCAGATCAAGGCAATACGCTCCTTCATCGCATATCGGGTCGACGTGATCGCGTTTGCACCATTGGTTGCCGACGGATGGGACAATGTTCTCCGCGAAGCAAAGGCTGCGGGTATTCCGGTTCTGGCAGTTGATCGAAAACTGGAAACCAGCGATGAATCCCTGTATGCAGGATTTATCGGCACGGACAGTCTTGAAGAAGGACGGAACGCGGCACGGTTTATCATCAAAAAGTTCAGCAGAGGGTCACCATATAATCGATACCGGAAAGAACCGGTCAAAATAGTCGAAATTGCCGGAACAGAAGGATCATCTCCCGCACTCGGACGGGCAGAAGGTTTCCGGGAAGGACTTGCCGGTCATGATAATTTCGAGATTATCTACAGCGAAGACGGTGATTTTCTCCGCTCAAAAGGATATGAAATCGCGAACCGCATTCTTGACGAGTATCCGGTTATCGATGTCATCTATTCCCATAATGACAGCATGACACTCGGAATAATCGACTCCATGAAAGAAAAAGGAATCCGCCCGGGTAAGGACATTGTTATTGTCACCATAGATGCTGAACAGGCAGCCATAGACGCGCTTCGCGCCGGAGAAGTGAATTGTGTAATCGAGTGTAATCCCAAGCTTGGACCTGCCATAATGGATCTTGCCATTCAACTGGCGGAAGGAAAAGAAATACCCCGCCTTCTTCATGTGGAGGAGCAGGTTTTTACGGAAGATGATCCGGATCTCGATTCAATTCCACCACGCGGGTACTGACATGACCTTACCGAGAATTTCCAGCATTGCACAAAAACTCCGGGCCTCCTACATGATTATTATCGCCCTCATGCTCATCCTTCCGGCAACAACCATTATCAGTTCTATTGTGCAAACTTCGGTATATGACCGAATGATTACCAACGTCAGCAAAGCGAATGTCCTTAATCAGGTTGTGAAAAATGGTGTTACAAATGCGGTCTGGGAAATCGTTGCCGGTAATGCTAAATTTACCGAAGGGAACCAGTACAATGTGATAATATCCATCAAGGACGAACTCGCCGCCTTGATGAAAACCACATCATCTCTGGAGAACAGGCAGCTGCTGGAAGTTACCGGCCGTGCTCTTGGTACCCTG
Organism: uncultured Treponema sp.; assembly: GCA_964626305.1. GTDB lineage: Bacteria > Spirochaetota > Spirochaetia > Treponematales > Treponemataceae > Teretinema. The sequence goes on from CAZVEL010000239.1 coordinate 1,903, forward strand.
ACCGGCTATGTGGACCAGCTCGGCGACCAGATGGCGGTGGATGCGAGTGTCTCCGAAAATGAAAAGATACTCGAAGAAATCCGCGGGGTCTCTTCCCTTATCTCGGATATCCTGCAGGACTTCATCGTTCTGGAAATAGAATCGTCCGCACGAACCAATGAACGGATAAAAACAACGGTCTGGATGCTAGCGGTCCTGCAGAGTCTGGTTCTGATATGCGTAACCCTCTTCGCCGTGTACGCCCAACGGTCTGTTTCCCGGAGTATCAACAATCCCATCCGGGAACTGGAAATTCTTTCTTCCAGTATCGCCGCAGGAGATCTTGAAGCGAGAGCCGTTATTCCCAATGTAAACGAACTGGACAACCTTACCAAAAATCTCAACTTCATGGCAAAACAAATTCGCAGCCTCATAGATATGAACGTCCGGGAACAGAAAAATCTCCAGAAGTCAGAAATGAAAGCACTCCAGGCACAAATCACGCCCCACTTCCTCTACAACACATTCGATACCATTATCTGGCTTGCCGAAGCAGGAAAGAGCAAACAGGTTATAGACATAACCCGGGCCTTTTCCAGTTTTTTCCGTGTCTCGCTGAGCAAAGGCCGGGAGTGGATTACCGTTGAGCAGGAAATTGAGCACATTCAAAGCTATCTGGTAATTCAAAAAATCCGATATCGCGATATTCTTGATTACTCCATCGAAATTGACAAAAGTCTTTTTTCGAACAGAATATTGAAACTGCTGTTACAGCCGCTTGTGGAAAACGCGCTCTATCACGGGATCAAGAACAAGCGAGGGAAGGGAACCATAACGATTCTCGGCAGACGCGAAGGATCCTTCATGGTCTTTACCATAACCGATAACGGATGCGGAATGCAGGAAGACCGGCTCGCGGCAGTACTGGAACAGATCAACACAGATCCGGACAATCATGAGCCGGGAGATGTGTACGGCCTCTTTAATGTAACCCGGCGTCTCCGTCTCTACTACGGCGAAAACGCGACATTTACCATTTCAAGCGAATGGAAAAAAGGCACGGTTGTCACACTCACCGTCCCGGAGGTTGCTGAAGATGTATAGTGTATTTCTTGTTGACGATGAAGTGGTTGTACGGGAAGGAATCCGGAACAGTATCCCCTGGGATGAAACCGATTACACTCTTGTGGGTGAAGCACCGGACGGAGAAATGGCGCTCGCCATACTCAAGGATATCAAACCGGATATTCTTGTTACCGACATACGCATGCCCTTTCTCGACGGCCTTGAGCTGGCCCGGATTGTCAAGAAAACGCAGCCGTGGATCAAGATAATCATCCTTTCCGGACACGATGAATTTTCTTACGCGCAGGAGGCAATATCCATCGGCGTGGAGGAATATCTTCTGAAACCGGTTTCATCGGACAGCATGCTCGAATGTCTGCACAAGGTAGCGTACCGGCTGGATGAAGAGAAAAAACAGCGGAGTGATACTGAAAATCTCAAGCGACGTATTCTGTCCAGCAACGATATTATGAAAGAAAAATGGCTCTGTGACCTTGTTTCGGGAGCGGCGAGCACCTCGTTGGTTGTGGAGCAGGCCCGTGATTTCGGTATCGATATTGTTTCCCAGGTGTATTCTGTTACTATCGCCGAACTGTGTTGTGAAAAATCAGATTCGTCCGAGCTGGAACGGGCAAAAAGCATCATTGAAACCCTTGTTTCGGCATCAGAAGACATTATCAGTTTTTCCAGCGGAGTGGATACCATTACATTCATCGTCAAGGGAAAGGACTGCGAAATGGTCGAAGAATCGGCGTACTCCCTTGCCCAGGGAATAAAGTTTGAAACGGAACGCAACTCCAACATACTCCTCTCTGTGGGCATAGGATCAAGTGTCAACCGGATCGGGCTGCTTCCCCGGTCATGGTCGGACGCAAAAAGCGCTTTGAAACAGCTCTCCGCAACCGGAAGAAATATGATTGCCAGTGTAAACGATATTCATCCGGAAACAGACTCGGCTCAAACTCATTTCGGTACGGATTCGGTAGCCGTCCGTTTACGCCATGTGACAGAACAGGATATAGATTGCATCGTTGAGCAGTACTCCGGAATTCTTGCTGAATCAGGCACACGGCAGGGGTCCATTGCCTATTATCTTCTGTACGACATCATTGTGGCGGCCAGGAAGCTGGCTCTGGAATTCGGCGGTTCTCATGGAGATATCTTCCCCGATGATTTGCAGCCGGGAGATATTTCAACCCTGGCTGATTCTCTCGAATCATTCCGCAGTGAAGTCCGCAGAATTCTTGAACGTATTGTCGCATTGAGAACCGCAAAGGAAGGCAGTGCCCATGATTCCGTTATTCAGCGCGCAAAGCGCTATATTCAGGAACATTTCGCTGATCCGGACATTTCATTAAACACGGTAGCAGCCGAGGTGAACTATAGTCCAAACCATTTCAGTACTGTTTTTTCTCAGGAATCCGGAGAGACATTCATAGAGTATCTTACCTGGACCCGGATAACACGGGCAAAACAGCTGCTTGCCTCGACCTCCCTGCGGAGCAGTGAAGTCGCCTACGAAGTTGGATATAATGACCCCCATTATTTCAGTTTTCTTTTCAAGAAAAACACCGGGAAATCACCCCGTGAATTCAGAACAGAAAAACATTCCAGGGACGAATAAAACAGCTCATCTGACGTTTTTGTTTCCATTTTACCCGGAAATTTGCTATAGTATTCCTGCGTTCTGCTCCCATGGCTGAACCGGGAGGTCTCTTGTATGCCGGACAGTGAAACAATCATGACCAGGGAAATTGATATAGACACACTGCATTCATTGATCGCGGAACGTGAATACCGGAAACTGCGCCAGGCGGTTTCCGCTCTTGAGCCATTCGAACTTGCCGGTCTTATAGAAGAACTCTCATCAGAAGACGCCTCGATTCTGTTCCGCCTGCTCCCCCATGATCTTGCCTCAGAAGTATTCCACCACATAGATGTTGAAACCCAGACTGATCTGGTGGAAACACTCAATACCAACAAGGTTCTGATGGCGAAACTTCTTGAAGACATGAATCCGGACGATCGTACAGAACTGTTTGAAGAGCTTCCAGGAGACTTTGCCAAGAAACTTCTCCAGATTCTCACTCCGGCTGAGCGTCTTGTCGCCATAAAACTCCTCGCGTACCCGGAGAACAGTATCGGGCGTCTCATGACCCCGGACTTCCTTGCCATCAAACAGGATTTTACCATTCAGGAGACACTGGACTATATCCGTGAACACGGCAGCGAATCGGAAATAATGAATGTTCTGTATGTGACCGATCGTAAAGGCAAACTGGTGGACGATGTACGCATCAGGGATCTCCTGCTTGCCTCTCCCGACCAGACGGTTGAATCGATCATGGACAACCGTTTTGCATCGCTTAAGGCAGCTGACGATCAGGAATCTGCAATTGCGGTATTCCAGGACAGCGGTCATACCGCGCTGCCGGTAACCGATTCAACTGGATTTCTACTCGGTATTGTTACGGTCGACGATATTATCGATGTTATCGAAGAGGAAAATACCGAAGACTTCCACAAGTTCGCGTCCATGGCGAACATCGACATAAATCCGCTGAACGCCGGGGTTACCTACCTTTACCGGAAACGCATTCTGTGGCTCTTCGCTCTTGTTTTCATGAACATTCTCTCCGGCGCGGTATTGTCTTCATTTGAAACAACCATCCAGACCGCGGTCTCCCTCGTATTCTTTATGCCTCTTCTCATCGCGAGCGGCGGTAATACCGGTGCCCAGTCGGCAACGCTTATTATCCGCTCAATTGCAACCGGAGATGTTGAAACCAAGGACTGGCTGCGGCTCATCTTCAAGGAACTGGGAGTAGCACTGTTGCTCGGGGTAACCATGGGACTCGGAGTTGCGGCCATCGCGAGTGTCCGTGCCCCGGATATTATCCTGGTAGTATCCCTTTCCATGATCTCCATTGTTCTCATCGGCGCAGTGGTGGGAACCATCCTTCCGTTCATCTTCCTGAAACTGGGTGCAGACCCGGCAACGGCAAGCGTACCGCTCATTACCTGTATCGCGGACATAACCGGAATTCTGGTGTACTTTTCCCTGGCTACCAGCATTCTCGGATTATAACGTAACTGCTGCCAATAATGTTGGGAGAAACAGCAGGACAACACCTCATTCAAGAAGATGCCGGGGAACCCAGCCGTTACCCGGCTGCCCTTTTTCAGGAACCCGCCCGGTTTGGAAACAGACCACCGGCGGGTTTTTCTTTCTTCTCATCCAGATATCTTCCATCCATCGGGCTTTCAGTTTTTGATGACTCCACAGATGTCGCCGTGTGTATAAA
>CAZVEL010000240.1:0-2475 GCA_964626305.1 uncultured Treponema sp.
AAAAAGAGATATCCCCGAAAAGACATATAAGCAGAATGATGGGCTATTGGCTGGAAAAGTGAAAAGAAAAGAGAAAAAAAGCCAACAGAATTGGCAGCAGTATAAAATGATTGGGGCTCGCAATACCGATCAGCAATTTTTGTAACGGGTTCGGAAGAGTGCGCCGAAGCTCGGCGCGTTCTCGCCGAACTTGAAGCCGCGGGCACCTGGAAAGACCCAGTGGTAACTGAAATTCTCCCGGCCGGTGCTTTTTACCCTGCCGAACCCTATCATCAGGATTATCTCCATAAGCACCCCGGGGGATATTGTCACGTTGATTTATCGCTTGCGCGGAAACCGCTGGGAGAAACATTTTCTTGACAGTAAAATGACGCGTGGCCTACACTGAAGTAGTCGGCGTTGCCGTTATTTTTCTTATCCTGATACAGGGGTGGCGTCTCATGACCATACAAAGCATGGCTGTTCAGGGCCAGGAGCTCCTTTATTATGACTGGATACCTAATCAGTTTGAATCCGTTGTTCTGGCAATTCAGGGACTCGGTGCCTGTGCAAGCCGCTGGGCCTGGATGGCTGAGTATCTTTTTGCGAAGAATATCGCTGTTGTAGCCCTCGAACTCGACGGGTTCGGCGAATCGGCCGGGATACCGGGGTATGTAAAAAATTATGACGTGTGGGTACATCAGCTGGGCCTCATGCATGAACATCTGCGAAGTGTATATCCCGGGAAGAAGATTACGCTTCTCGGTGAAAGCCTTGGAGCCATGATCGTAACCCGGTATATTGAAAGCAGAGACGCAGACAAGGCCGTGCTTCTTTCGCCGGCTTTTGTGGAAGGCAATGTCTTCTCTCTTGCAGACAAGATGAAAGCCGGGATCGGTCTTGTGTTCCATCCCAAACTCCAGATTACGCTTCCTTACAAACACCGCGATTATTGCAACAGCGCCGAAGGGCTCAACTATCTGGTTAATTCAAAAAAGGAATTGACCCGGGTTACGGCGAAACTCTCGTTTGCCATGATGCTTTTACAGATAGCCCTCAAAAAGGATATCGCAAAAATCAACACACCGGTGTTCGCGCTCCAGGCTGAAAAAGACCGCCTGGTTAACAATGATGCGACGAAGAAGATAATTGACCGGATCCCGTCGCTTGCCCGGTACAAACGGTATGAGAACGCGTATCATTCCCTGTGTATAGACGCGAATCGTGAAGTGGTCTTTGCCGACATTGTGGAATTTGTTGGCTCATGAAATACATTCTTTCCATAGACCAGGGAACAACCAGTACTACTGCATTTCTCTACGACAGGGACGGAAGGATTGCAGCACGGTCATCGAAGGAGTTTACCCAGAGGTACCCGAAGCCGGGTTGGGTGGAGCATGACGCAAAAGAAATCTGGAAAACCGTTGTAGATACGGTTACCGATGTTTGCGCGCACCATCCGGGTAGCGTCGAGGCAGTGGGCATTACGAATCAGCGGGAAACAACCGTAGTCTGGGATAAAACCACCGGTGAGCCCGTATGCAATGCTATCGTATGGCAGTGTCGCAGAACTGCCGATCTCTGCAATGCACTGAAGGACCATGAGGCACTCATAACCGAGAAAACCGGGCTTCCCCTTGATGCCTATTTCAGTGGAACCAAGCTCCGCTACATTCTGGATCACACCCCGAATCATGAGAATCTCGTTTTCGGTACCATAGATTCCTGGCTCATCTACAAGCTCACCGGTGGCATGGTCCACGCGACCGATTACACCAACGCGTCACGAACCATGCTCTGCAATATATCGACCATGGCCTGGGACGACGAGCTCTGCGCACTGCTCGGCGTACCGCGCGACATGCTTCCTGAGATCAAAAAATCATCGGGTGACTACGGCGAGGTTACCACGATAGAAGCTCTCAGAGGCGTGCCGGTATGTGGTGTCGCCGGAGACCAGCAGGCAGCCCTTTTCGGCCAGAACTGCACCGGTCCCGGTCAGGTTAAGAATACGTATGGAACCGGTTGTTTCGCCATGCTCAATACCGGTATGAACTATATCCGTTCAAAGAAAGGGCTGTTAAGCACGCTGGCCGCGGATTGTAACGGGAATCCCTGTTATGCGCTTGAAGGTTCAATATTTGTTGCGGGAGCGGCGGTACAGTGGCTCCGGGATGAACTTGGCCTCATAACCAATGCATCCGACTCCGAAGTCATGGCCCGCGCAACGGAGGATAATGGCGGTGTGTATCTGGTTCCGGCCTTTGTGGGTCTTGGTGCGCCACACTGGGATATGGATGCGCGGGGAACCCTCGTCGGTCTTACCCGTGGTTCCAACCGGAATCATCTGGCACGGGCTGTACTTGAATCCATGGCATATCAGAGTCTCGATGTGATTCATGCCATGGAAGAAGAGACCGGCTCCTGTATAAACGAACTCGCCGTTGACGGCGGCGCGACTGCCAATTCCTGGCTTATGCAATTCCAGGCGGATAT
>CAZVEL010000241.1:0-8337 GCA_964626305.1 uncultured Treponema sp.
GATCTTGTGTATGCCCTCGAGTTTGCAACCGCCGCCTCCTGTCTTAAACACGCAATTCCAGGAGATTTTAACCTGTCCCGTTCTTCCGAGATTGAAGCATTGGTGGACGGTAATACCTCAGGACGAATACAGCGCTAAACGGCGCATAACGGGCTCTTTCATTGCTTTTTCACTGTCGGCGCATTACCATTATCTCTAATGGGAACAATCAACTTTGATGTGGCGGCATTGTGCATACTGCTTCTCAATTTTTTTCTTTTTTTCTCACGAAGCCGTTTATACATCCAGCAAACCCGTGTCTTTTTCATCCTTCTGCTCTGTACCGCATTCGCGACAGTGATGGATATTGCTACGGTCCTGATGTACTGGAATGTACACAATTATCCTTTGGCGCTTCTGTATGCTGTCAATTCGTTGTATTATATCTTCCAGAATTCGATCCCATTGATTTTCTTTGTCTTTCTTCTTGCCCTTTCGGGAAAAACCGGTAAGCGGCAGTCTCTAACCGGTTTTCTCATGTTTGTTCCCTGGATGGTCGGTGTCGGTCTTATTCTGACCACACCCCTGACCGGACTGGTTTTCCGGTTTGATCCCCTTCGCGCATACCACCGGGGGATGGCTGTTCCCCTTCTGTATACGATTGCACTCGCGTACACATTTACCGGTTTAACAGTTTTTTTCCGGAACCGGATGAAGGTTCCTCGTGAAACCCGAATTGCCATCTTCCTCTTTTTACCCTTTGCCCTTTCAACTTTTACCATACAGTTCTTTTTTCCGGAGCTTCTGCTTCAGAATTTGGGAATTGCCCTTTTGGCCTTGATTGTTTTGTTAACGGTATTGGACTTCGGAAAATACACTGATCATGTAACGAACCTTTACAACCGCAACGGGCTGATAGTACAGCTCGGTCTTCTGCTCCAGAAACGGAAAAAAGCCACAGTATTTCTCGTTTCCCTTGATACGGTCAGTTTTATCCGGTTGGTTCTCGGGGCAGAATCCTTTTCACAGCTTGAACGGGAGATTGCGACCAGACTTTTCGGATATGCCCGGGAAGACCGTTTTACGGCCCTGACCGGTCAAGGCCGGTTCATTCTCGTAAACGGTGACAGCTCCCGTCTTGCTGCTGAACGGGATATTCTTCTCCGTTCCATCAGATCTCCCTGGCTCTTCCAGAATCGTCTCCTGTCAATTTCTGCACGTATTTGCGAGATACATGTTCCTGAAGATACCTCCGATATTTCCACCCTGTTTCAGGCGCAGTATGAACTGACCAGAATTCAGGGACAGTATCCCCTGAATACCATCATTTCGTTTAATGATCTCGGGCTTGCCAATACCGGAAGGTACCAGGATATTACCCGGAAAATTAACCAGGCACTCATTAACGAAGGTTTTTCGGTGGTTTTTCAGCCAATAATATCCACGCTCACCGGGAAAACGGTTGCCGCTGAAGCCCTCATTCGTTTATCAGATACGTCCGGCGGCTTGATTTCACCGGGTGAGTTCATACCGGTTGCCGAGCAGAATGGAAGCATACACCGGATTGGAGATTTCGTTGTCCGGGAATCTTGTATGTTTTTTCAAAACCTGAGAAAACGGGGTTTTTCACTGGGGTATCTCGAAGTAAACCTCTCCCCCCTCCAGTGTCTGCAGCCGAATCTGCCTCAACGGTTTCTCGCCATCATGCAGGAATTCGGACTTGAACCGCATGATCTTTGTTTCGAAATTACGGAAACTGCGGCAAACCGTTCTCCTGCAATCATGAAACGAAATTTAGATGCGCTGGTTTTCAGCGGGTTTTCGATTGCGGTGGATGATTTCGGAACCGGTTACTCAAATATAAGCAGTTTGATGGATCTTCCCTTTCGTATTGTAAAGCTTGACCGGTCTCTCATAGAAGCGATGGACCGGTCAGAAAATGGCCGGTTGGGGCTTGAAGGGGTTGTGTCCATGTTCGGCCATATGAGTACGGTCCTGGTTGCGGAGGGGGTTGAAACGCTGGATCAGGTACAAAGCATACTAAACATGAATATTGATTTTATCCAGGGCTATTACTATTCGCGCCCGCTGCAACCCGAGGCTTTTTTCGAGTTCCTTGAAAAGGAGAGCGCGGCATGTACCGGATAGAATTCGATATTGTCGCCATCCTGTTATGTTTTTTGACTCTGACCATTTTTTATCTGCAAAAACAGGTACGCAACCGTCGTAGTAAGATTTTCTGTGCATTGCTCTGGACTGTAACCGGAAGTGCAACATTCAGTCTGCTCAGTTCGATAGCCCTGAATGCGCTTCACTCCGGAGCGACGGGCCCTGCAGTAGTGTATACCACCATTTATCTTCTGTTTCATGTGACCATACCATTTATCTTTTGTCTGTACATCTTCAGCTTAACCGATGTTTTCCTCTCGTCTAATATAACCCGGAGCCTGTTCGTGTTGCCCTGGAGTCTGCTGTTGGTATTGATCGTTTTGAACAGCCAGTATGGATTTCTCTTTTATATCAACGAAAACCATCACTATGTACGAGGTCCTGCATATATACTTCTGTATCTCGTTGCTTCAGTGTATCTTGTAATGATGTTGTATGTACTTGTTAGAAAACATCGGAAACTGCTGCGCCTTGAGACCTTTTCTTTTACTGCATCACTCGTTTTCCCCTTTTTTGCGATTCTGCTTCAAATTTGTTTTCCCGGCCTCATTCTTGAATGCTTCGCCTTTTCGCTGGTGCTTCTTTTTTTATTGCTGACGGTCCAGAATAACCTTGACTTGCTGGATGGCATTACGGGTTTGTATAACCGGTCAACCTTTCTGATATACTTAAAGGATTATTTTCTCCGGAAAAGTGTATTCTCGCTTGTCCTCGTTCGTTCACGGGAGCTGCATACCTTGCAGACTTTTATTGACAACTACACCCTTAATCGTCTGTTGCATTCCATTTCTGGATGGTTGACATTACTTGCTGGCAAGAAATTTCTTTTGTTTACAATTGACGATGGGTTGTTTGTCTTTATGTCCTTACGAAGTACCGACACTGAAGCAATTGGCGAACTGTCGCTTGAGATCATCAATCGTTCTGAAATACCCTGGATCAGCGGAGTCACCCGTATCGCCCTCCCGTTTCAGACCGCCATTCTTCATTGTCCCGCTGATTGTTCTCATCCGGCCCAGGTCCTTGATTACATTGACCAGTTTGTTTCGCTTTCGGAAACATTTACTGACCGTCACATACTTTATGGTAAAGACTTTGTTCCCGAGAAATATCTCCGACAGGCGACGATCGTTTACACGCTGCAGGAAGAACTTGATGCGCAATCCCTGGAATTACGCTATCAGCCGGTCTATTCGACAACGCTGCACAAGATTACCGGCATGGAAGTGCTGGTTTCTCTCCAACTCCCTGGCGGTGAAACAGCCTATCAGAGTGAAGTGCTCCATCTCGCTGAACGTACCGGTCTTGGGCAGCGTTTGGGGGAACTTGTACTGGAAAAGGCCTTTACCTGGTATGTATCCAGTTTTCTTTCTTCCCGCGGGATTGATCAGTTGCAGATACGGCTTCTTGAGTCTCAGTGCCTTGAAATGGACTGGCCGCGCACTGTGCTGCGGATAGCCGATAATACAGGGATGGACCTTTCACACCTCTGTCTTGAAATAACAGAAACATCGGTGGTAAATACCCTCAATACGTTAAAGTTCAACATGGAGTTTCTCCTCGCAAAAAAGGTACTGTTTGCCCTGGATGATTATGGATCGGGATACACCGACTTTGGAGAAATTCTGGAAATGCCTTTTTCCATCATCAAGCTTGACAAAAAGATCGTGCATGCCGGATTACAAACAGAAAAAGGCGAGCGGCTGCTTCAGGGCTCCGTGTCCCTGTTCAGGCAGATTGGCTGGCCCATCGTTGCCGAAGGGGTGGAGACTGACGAGCATGTTGAGTTTCTTGTAGCAATGGGATGCCAGTTTCTTCAGGGGTACCAGATCGGCTATCCCGTCAGTGGAGAGGAGTTCCTTTCGCGGCTTTCCTGAGATAATGTGGTCTCAGTCCTTCTTGATTCCCGTTACGCGGTTCTTACCCTGCCGTTTTGCCTCATAGAGCGCGTCATCCGCCCGGGCAACCAGAGAATCAATGGTGTCATCCGTTGTATGAGCGGTAACTCCTATGCTGATGGTTACCGGTGTCAGCGTCGAGAGATAACTGGCTTCAACCTCCGCGCAGAAATTTTCTGCGGCGATGACACCGGACTTAAAAGGGGTGTCCGTGAGCAATACCAGAAATTCCTCTCCACCCCAACGACCCGCATAGTCTGACGTTCGGAGAGTCGAATACATGAGCCTGGCAAGATTTTTCAACACCGTATCGCCTTCTGCATGGCCAAAACGGTCGTTTACCTGTTTGAAGTTATCGATATCAATCATCATGACCGAAAGCGGCTTCTCGTACCGGTTTACGCGCTCCATTTCCTGCTCAAGAATTCCTACCAGAGCCGTTCGGTTCCTGAGTCCGGTGAGCATGTCGGTGAGTGAAAGATAACGCATTTTATCACGTTCCCTGATAAGGAGCAGTGCTGCTCCGTACAACGTGAAGAAAATGGCGACTGAAATACTAATTATGGCAAGGTAATCCCTGAAGTAATTTGACAGAACAGTGTCGTCTGAAAGCGCGATAAAACAGGCTACCGGACTGTCTGATAGATCTTTTATGAAGTGAACAAGGACAAGTTTCCGTCCCCCCTCATGCATTGCCGCATATCCACCGGACAGACCAGATTCGAGTATGGGAGAAAGATGGTGTGCGGTATCTGCAAAAAAATCCTTGTTTTCATACTCGGGCAGGACCTCCCGGTCAAACAGAAAATCCGGAGAAAAACAACTGTCGATATACCGGCTGCGATCTTCTTCAAAAATGATTTTTTCAACGGCAGACTGTCTGATACCGAAATAATAATCAGCGTTTTCCAGTTGGGAAAGAATATCAAGAAAGGAGTTCATTGAAAATGAAATTTCTACCGAACCATAGTGTTCTCCGCCATGAACAAGCGGATAGACAAAGCGGTAGGCATTATAAATTCTACCGGGTTCAAATGCCACGACGGCTTCTTTCGTTTCATTGACCAGCCGGACCGTTTCCCGTACCGAAGAAAGATTGTCTCCGAATTTATCCGGGCTGTGCATTCTGAGAAAGCTGGTATTGTCGGGCAGTTGAAAGTGGAACTGGCGAAAATTGTATTCCTGCAGATGTTCATAATCATCCGAAACAAGATCTTTGAGCTGTTTACGGATTTTGTTCCGCGTTTTCTCGTCAGCATGTACCGCTTCTTTCATAAGATCAAGTATTTCCGGGCGGTTGATGTTTTCTTCATAAACATATCGCGAGAGGTTTGACAGGGTACGGCCGGTTGCTTCAACTCTCGTTTGTAAAACCGCAAGACGCCGCTCAATAAACTCATTTTTCCGCTGTAGATGATCATTTGTAATCAAAAAGAGTACCAGGCAAAAAATCAGAATTCCGGGCACAATAAATAACGAACGAATCTTCATACCCAAATTGTCGTTTCACAACGACAAAAAAGCAACACTTGTTTCCTGCCCGCTGAGAAGGTATACTGGAAAAGATGATAACCATTTTACTGCGTATCTGTATCAGTCTTGTCGCCGGATTTCTTCTCGGTCTTGAACGGCAGTTTCACCGCCAGCCGGCAGGATTGAAAACGCATATTCTCATATGTGTGGGTTCAACCCTCCTCATGATTGTTTCTCTCCTTCTTGCAGGCGGGATGAACTACTTCGAGATAGCTGGACATCTTTCCAGTAGTGCCGGAGCAGCGCCCTCACTTTCCGGAGATCCTGCCCGGCTCGCAGCACAGGTCGTATCGGGAATCGGGTTCCTCGGAGGTGGCGCAATACTACGCCAGGGATTCAATGTAAAGGGACTGACTACTGCGGCTACTATCTGGGTTTCAGCTGCTATAGGGCTGGCGGTTGGCCTCGGTGCATTTTTTGCTGCCGGTTTTACCCTCGCCTGTGCTCTGGTTACCCTGGTTCTACTGGAGCGGTTTGAGGAACAATTTTTTCCCACAAAGCATATCAAAACGCTGTACATGGTTTTTGACGAAAATGAATTCAACCAGAAAAGACTTGAGCGTGAACTGTTCCGGCTTAAAATTACCATAGATAATATTGATATATCAAAATCGTTTGCATCGGATAACATCCGTTTTTCGCTACAGGTGCATATTCCTGCGAATACCGACTTCCGGATTCTCGCAACTGCTCTTAAACGCGCCGGCGGACTGAAGAAAATGGAACTGACGGCAAATGAAAAACCGCGTAGATAAACTGCTCGCACAGGCAGGATTCGGTTCCCGAAGAGATATCAAACGCGTTCTACGGGAACGAAATTTTAGCGTAAACGGAACACCTTGCAGGGATCCTGCTTTTCATATTGATCCGGAAACAGATCATTTTGAACTCGATGGAGTCCCATGGCATTTCAAGTCGCAGGTATACCTCATGCTGAACAAACCGGCGGGCGTTGTTACCTCAACGGCAGATCCCGTACATCGGACTGTCCTGGATTTGATTGAAGAACCCTGGCGTGGACGCGGAGTCTTTCCTGTTGGCCGGCTTGATATTGATACCAGAGGATTGCTGCTGTTCACCAATGACGGAACGCTTGCTCATCGCCTTACTTCACCCAGAACCGGCGTGGAAAAAACATATATTGCGGAACTCGAACTACCGGTGGACGATGAACTCTATGACGAATATGTGCGCCGGTTCTCTGATGGAGTTACTTTTCATAACGGTCACCACTGTCTACCGGCAAAACTGGAACGGGTGTCTGACAAGCTTGCTCTGACCATTGAAGAAGGTAAATACCACCAGGTAAAAAAGATGTTCAGGGTAGTAGGGAACCGGGTAGTTGGACTTGAACGCATTTCCATGGGGCCGCTCGTCCTTGATCCCGATTTACCGCCGGGTGGCGTACGCGAGCTGACCGATGACGAGATTCAACACCTTCGTGAGTCCGTTGGTCTTGTTGACTCAGAATGAATATGGTGTAACAGAACGACACGTGACGTGATTAACCCGTAGCTGTGAGACCAGAATTCGGCCTTCCCTATACCCCGGATGCGGATATCCTGTGTTATCCGGACGAATAGTCGCCTGAATTGCCTCCACCTCGCCGCTAAATCCGCCGCCGGAGCCACCTGAATTACCAGCCGCCGGAAGCACCGCCACCGCCGAAACCGCCGCCGCCACCGCTGAAACCGCCACCGAAGCCGCCGCTTGTGAAACCGCTTCCGCTGCCTCCACTGCGCCCACCGCCCAGCATGCTGCCGAGGAACAATGCTCCGATGAGGCCGCCACGTCTTCGGAGACCGCCAGTCATTATGAGGAAGAATATGATGAAAAAGATGAACCCGGCAGCACTGCCGCCGGAGGTACCTTTTTCAGGTTTTTTGATTGATTCTGAAATAATTTCCTGATTACCGGTTGCGATTCCCGCCATGTTCTGGACCGCTTCAAGAATACCCTCTCCATAGCGACCCGCGCGGAAATGAGGTGCCATAACATTCCTGATAATCAGACCGCTTTTTGCATCGGTGAGAGTGGATTCGAGCCCGTACCCGGTTTCAATTCTTACCGCACGGTCTTTCAGAGCGACCAGGAGTAGCGCGCCGTTGTCAGTTCCTTCTTGCCCAAGCTTCCATTGTTCCACCGTCTGCATGGAAAATGCTTCGAGTGAATCTCCCTCAAGGGAAGGAATGGTGAGTACGGCGATCTGAACCCCGGTTTGCTGGTCAAGGGCAAGGAGATAGTTCTCAAGTTTTTGATGATCTGCCTCGGCAAGAATACCGGCATAATCATTGACCGGTCCTTTAAGCGGCGGAACATCACGTGCAGAAAAAAACGCGACAGAAATAATAAAGAGAATTGTAGCCAGTGCGGATCGTCTTTTAATCATGAATCCTTCTCCAGTATCACGAGACCGTCAATGAGCTCGTTCTCGTTCTCTTGATCCGCAGGAAAATGTTCATCAAGAATTTTCCCGCATTCCTGAATGGCATCCAGGAGTGCTGTTATCGCTTTTCCCTCATGGACACCTGAAGCAATCTTTTCTGCAAGGGTATTCCATATCGCCTGATCAATTTTCTCGCTTATTCCCTTATCCGCGATAATCCGTACCTCATGTTCCATCCAGGAAATAAAGATAAGAATCCCGGTACGGTCACGGGTTGCGTACACACCACTTTCAACAAAGTGCCGAAGCGCGCGGTTGTATACCATGCGGGAACGTATCCGCCGCGGAATGATAATGCGGTCTATGGCTGGA
>CAZVEL010000242.1:0-2485 GCA_964626305.1 uncultured Treponema sp.
CATCGCCTTTATCTCCTATACGATGATGATTTTCGATCCGGCACGTGAAGTTGCGCGGGTTCTTTCTGAATTTCAAGCGGCACAGGCAAGCGCCGAACGGCTGGTATCCCTCATCGAAACGAAGGCGGAAATCGTGGACAAGCCGGGCGCCCGTACAGACGGAGCTTTTTCAGGCGAGATATGTTTTGACAATGTGTCTTTCGAGTATGGTGACGGAACCTGGATATTCAAGGATTTTTCCCTGGTAATTCCAGCAGGACAGACGGTCGCGCTGGTTGGAGAAACCGGAAGCGGGAAGTCCACCTTTGTGAACCTGATCTGCCGGTTCTATGAGCCGGTTTCGGGGCGAATCCTGGTGGATGGGACCGATTACCGGGAGTATACCCAGAACTGGCTTCACCGCAAGCTCGGCTATGTGTTGCAAACCCCGCAGCTCTTTTCCGGAACCCTCCGGGAAAATATCCGGTATGGCCGTCTAAATGCAAGCGACGAAGAAATTGAGGAAGCCGCGCGGGGAGCAAACGCTTTCGGGTTTATCCAGGAGTTCGAACACGGGTTTGATACACTTGTGGGTGAAGGCGGAGCCCTGCTTTCCACCGGCCAGAAACAGCTCATCAGCCTTGCCCGGGCGCTGGTTTGCAACCCGGCGCTCATGATTCTGGACGAGGCGACCAGCTCGGTTGATACCGAAACGGAGGTACTGGTCCAGGACGCTATCAATACGGTACTCAAAGACCGCACGAGTATCGTTATTGCGCACCGGCTCTCAACCATACGGAATGCCGACCGCATTCTGGTTATGGAAGAGGGCGCGGTTCTGGAAGACGGTACGCATGACGAGCTCATGGCCGCCGGGGGACGATATTATTCTCTGTATATGCGGCAATTCCTGGACGAGTCGCTCGATGTATCCGTTCAGACGGAGTGATGACCCATTTTACGGGTAAAAAACGGGATGAATGTCTCGCTTTTTTCCCGTCGATATGATAGGTTTTCTCCAAGTTTTTCATATCAAGGGGCTTTTATGAAACGGGATGATATCCGGAAGGTTTTGATTATCGGTTCGGGTCCGATTGTTATCGGACAGGCATGCGAATTCGATTATTCCGGTACTCAGGCGTGCAAGGCGCTTCGTGAACAGGGTTACGAGATCGTTCTTGTCAATTCAAATCCTGCAACAATCATGACCGATCCGGTTATGGCGGACGCGACCTATATCGAACCGCTCAATTTGGCTCGGCTCGAACAAATAATTGTAAAAGAACGTCCGGACGCGTTGCTGCCGAATCTTGGCGGACAGACCGGGCTCAATCTCGCAAGCGAGTTGAACAAGGCCGGTATCCTTGAAAAATATGGGGTGAAAGTTATCGGAGTAAACCTTGACGCGATTGAACGTGGCGAGGACCGTGACATATTCAAGAAGACCATGCAGAGCCTGGGCATAGATACTCCCCGCTCGGATATCGCGTATTCAGTGGAATCTGCGGAAAAAATTGCGGAAGACCTCGGTTATCCGCTGGTTGTGCGCCCTGCCTATACCATGGGCGGTGCTGGTGGCGGGCTTGTGTACAATGTGGAAGAATTGCGGACAATTGTAAACCGTGGCCTTGAACTTTCCATGACCCACCAGTGTCTTATCGAGGAATCCATTCTCGGCTGGGAAGAGCTGGAAGTGGAAGTGGTACGTGACAGCAAGAACCAGATGATCGCCATCTGTTTTATTGAAAATATCGACGCGGTCGGGGTTCATACCGGAGATTCGTTCTGCTCGGCGCCCTTTTTGACCATCGACAAGGATCTGGAGGAACGGCTCAAGGATCAGGCGTTCCGGATTGTCGAATCGATCGGGGTAATCGGCGGAACCAACGTCCAGTTCGCCCACGACCCGGCAACAGGGCGGGTTGTCATCATCGAGATCAATCCCCGGACGTCACGATCGTCGGCCCTTGCTTCAAAAGCGACCGGATTCCCTATCGCCCTTATTTCCGCAAAACTCGCTTCCGGTATGACCCTTGACGAGCTTCCCTACTGGCGGGACGGAACCCTCGAAAAATATACCCCGTCCGGCGACTACATCGTGCTCAAGTTCGCTCGCTGGGCGTTTGAGAAGTTCCGAGGCGTGGAAGACAAGCTCGGCACCCAGATGAAAGCGGTCGGCGAGGTTATGGCCATTGGCAAGACCTTCAAGGAAACCTTCCAGAAAGCGATCCGCGGGTTGGAAAATGGCCGACACGGACTCGGTTTTGCGAGCGACTACAACAAGAAGAGTCTTGCGGAACTCCTGGAGCTGCTCCGCTTCCCCACGAGCGAACGGTACTTTATTCTATATGAAGCGCTCCGCAAGGGCGCCGATATTCAAAAACTCTATGAACTGACGTATATCAAACCCTACTTCCTGGAGCAGATGAAGGAACTCGTTGATCTTGAAGAAATCATGCTCCAAACGCCCGGACGACTTCCAGAAGACGGACAGCTCATCAAGGCA
>CAZVEL010000243.1:0-3936 GCA_964626305.1 uncultured Treponema sp.
GTAGTCAGTGAGCACCCGGTTATGCTTAACCGTGCTCCCACGCTGCACCGTCTCGGAATCCAGGCGTTTGAACCGGTTCTCGTTGAAGGGAAAGCCATAAAGCTTCATCCGCTCGTGTGCCGTGCGTTCAACGCCGACTTCGACGGTGACCAGATGGCTGTGCACGTTCCGCTTACACAGGCGGCGCAGATGGAATGCTGGAACCTCATGCTTTCAAGCCGGAACCTTCTTGACCCTGCGAACGGCAAGTCCATTGTCTATCCTTCTCAGGATATGGTTCTCGGTCTCTATTATCTGACCAAGATCAAGCCCGAGGGAAAAGGTACCGGTCGCCGTTTCACCAATGTGAACGAAGTCATGATGGCTGCAGAGGCGGGATCCATCGGATGGCAGTCGCTTATCAAGGGAACGTATCGTGGTGATTTGGTAGAAACAACCGCCGGACGGCTCGTGTTCAACGAGGCCATGCCGGACAAGGTTCCCTTTACCAATGTCACTCTGGACGACAAGCAGATCAGAAAGCTTATTGAAGCGGTTCATATCGCCCAGGGGCCCTGGCTCACTGTTCAAATGCTCGACGCTCTCAAGGCTACCGGGTATAAGTACGCGACATTCTTCGGCGCGACCCTCAGTATGGATGACATCATTGTCCCTGATGAAAAGCCCGGAATGATCGAAAATGCGAACAAAGAAATCATTTCCATCCAGAAGAAGTACCAGCAGGGACATATTACCCAGGATGAACGCTATAATCGTGTTGTTGAGGTGTGGTCAAAGACGAATGAAGAGTTGACCAATATCATGATGAACACACTCGAGAACGACAAGGGCGGATTTAACACCATTTACATGATGGCAACATCGGGTGCGCGCGGTAGTCGCAACCAGATTCGGCAGCTTGCCGGTATGCGTGGTCTTATGGCAAAACCGAACGGCGACATTATCGAGCTTCCCATCCGGTCGAACTTCAAGGAAGGTCTTACCGTTATCGAGTTCTTTATTTCAACCAACGGTGCCCGTAAGGGTCTCGCGGATACCGCGCTTAAAACTGCTGATGCCGGATATCTTACCCGACGTCTTGTAGACATTGCGCAGGATGTGGTGGTCAATGAAGAAGATTGCGGAACAATCAACGGAATCGAATACATGGCCATTAAAGATGGAGATGAAATCGTTGAAACACTTTCCGATCGTATTCGCGGCCGGTATACCCTTGAACGGGTTGTGCATCCCATTACCGGGGATATCATTATTGATGTCAACGAATACATCACTGACGAGATAGCACTTGAAATCGAAGCTGCCGGTGTTGAATCAGTAAAACTGCGAACCGTGCTCACCTGTGAATCAAAGCATGGTGTGTGTGTAAAATGTTACGGACGAAATCTTGCGCACAACAAGGTCATCGAAATCGGAGAAGCGGTTGGGATCATCGCGGCCCAGTCCATCGGACAACCGGGTACCCAGCTTACGATGCGTACGTTCCATGTTGGTGGAACTGCAACAAAAATAAGTGAAGAAAACCGTATTGTTCTCAAGTTCCCGGTCATAATCAAGGAAGTTACCGGAGCGAGCGTTACGCTCGATAACGGCAATATTCTGTTTACCCGCAAGGGTCTCATTGTCGCCAACAAGGTGGTTCATGAGTTCGATGTTGAGCCGAAAGACAAGGTTCTTGTGGAAGACGGCCAGCGTGTGCTCAAGGATGAACCGTTGTTTGTTCATGGTGGCAAAGAAGTTCTTTCCACAGACATAGCCTACGTGGTCGTCCGTAAGAAAAAAATCTACCTCGTCAGTCATGATCAAAAGCTCGAGATACGGAACGGCTCCGAAATTGTGGTGAAGGAAGGCGACTTTGTTGACGCTAATGAATCCATCGCGTTTTTCGATCCGTTCTCCGAACCGATAGTCTGCGAATACAATGGATATGTTCACTATGAGGACATTATCCCGGGCAGTACCCTTACCGAAGACCTCGACGAGGAAACGGGGCGTGTTGAAAAGCGGATCAGTGAATTCCAGCTTGATACAAAGCAACCGCGTGTTCTTATTACCGATGAATCCGGTAATACGATCGGTTCCTATTATCTTCCCGGCGGGTCTTACCTTCTGGTTGATGAAAAAACACCGATCAAAGCCGGAACCATCATCGCCAAGATGCTCAAGGAGTCGGCAAAAACCAAGGATATCACCGGTGGTCTCCCCCGGGTATCGGAGCTTTTTGAAGCTCGCAAGCCGAAGAATCCGGCTGTTCTTGCACAGATTTCCGGAATTGTCTCCTTCAAGGGAATACTCAAGGGAAAGCGCGTTGTTATTGTGCGTGACCAGTACGGAAAAGAATTCAAGCATCTGGTGCCCATGGGCAAGCGCCTGCTTGTCCGCGACGGTGACACGGTTGAGTCCGGCGAACAGCTTTGTGATGGCGCGCTCAGTCCGCACGACATTCTCTCCATATCTGGTGAAAATGCTCTGCAGAACTATCTTATGGATGAAATCCAGCAGGTATACCGTCTTCAGGGTGTTGCGATCAATGACAAGCATATCGGTGTCATAGTCCGCCAGATGCTCCGGAAGGTCGAAATTGTTGCGGTTGGAGATACCCGTTTTATCTACGGGCAGCAGATAGACAAGTACAAGTTCCACGAGGAAAACAACCGGGTTATGAGCGAAGGTGGACAGCCCTCCATTGCCCGGCCCATGTTCCAGGGAATTACCAAGGCTTCACTGAATATTGATTCGTTCATTTCCGCGGCGTCGTTCCAGGAAACAACCAGGGTGCTTACAAACGCGGCTATCGCCGGAGTAAGCGACAGTCTCCGGGGTCTCAAGGAAAACGTTATTATCGGACATCTTATTCCGGCGGGTACCGGCATGCGTCAGTATCGCAACGTCAAGCTTTTTGACAAGGAAAACACCGACCTTGATGTACAGATGAATGAAATTATTGAAAGGCGCAAGCTTGAAAAGGCGGCGGAATCTGTTGAGGATGAAGCTGATTTTGATCACGACGAGAATGAATAAGCCTGTTGGATTGACAGGATTGTCTGTTAGCGGGTAGTATTACACCCGCTTGAGTTTCAAACATCCGGTAGTGCTGGCCGGTAATAATAGGAGAATAGGCAGTGCCTACAATAAACCAACTTATCAAACAGGGACGGAAGCGAATCGTGTACGCAACAAAGAGTCCGGCGCTTCAGTCCTGTCCGCAGAGACGCGGTGTATGTACCCGTGTCATGACGGTTACCCCCAAGAAGCCGAACTCAGCGCTTCGCAAGGTTGCCCGTGTGCGTCTCAGTAACGGTATCGAGGTTACGGCCTACATACCGGGTATTGGACACAACTTGCAGGAACACTCGGTTGTTCTCATTCGTGGTGGACGTGTAAAGGATCTTCCCGGTGTGCGGTATCATATCGTTCGCGGATCAAAAGATACTCTCGGCGTTGCAGACCGCAAGAGAAGTCGTTCTAAATACGGTGCCAAGCGGCCCAAGGCATAAGGAGCAGGTTCAATGGGTAGAAAAATGAAAGCTATTGACCGGCAGCCCGCGCCGGACGCCAAGTATCATAGTGTGGTCATTTCAAAATTTGTCCGCCGCATGATGCTTGATGGCAAGAAGTCAACCAGTGTACGTATTGTGTATGACGCCATGGACAAAATCAAGGAAAAGACCGAGAAAGAGCCTCTTGAGGTTTTTCTCAAGGCTCTTGATAACGTAAAGCCCATGGTTGAAGTAAAGAGCCGCCGTGTTGGTGGTGCAACCTATCAGGTTCCAATAGAAATTCGCGAATCTCGCAGAGAAGCTTTGGGTATGCGTTGGATTATCAATGCTGCCCGTGCGCGTTCCGGTCACGAGATGAGCGAACGGCTTGCAGCTGAACTGCTGGATGCATATAATAACACCGGTACTGCTTTCAAGAAGAAAGAAGATACCCATA
>CAZVEL010000244.1:0-4720 GCA_964626305.1 uncultured Treponema sp.
GGTTCCTGAAAAAGGGCAGCCGGGGAACGGATGGTTCGCCCGGCATCTTGTTGAATGAGTTAATTAACTGCCGGTTTTCCCAACATTATTGGCAGCAGTACATAATTATCTCTTTTTTCTTTCTATGGCCAGTTTCACCGCATTATAAGCCCCGTTGTACACGCCAACACGATGATTGGTCAGTATATGGCTGCAGTAAATCTTCAAAAGGTCGTCATCTTCGACAAGAAGCTTCAGAATCCGGTGCAATCCAGTCAGGGACGCGGTTTCTATCGTACCATCACCGATTTCCGCACCCCGGATGGCACCCCAGGCTTCATGGCGGCCAACCCGCTGAATAAAAAGTTTGGGCACCGGATAAAAGGACAGCTCACTCGGTTTGGTAATCATGACATCACAAATCCGCATGAGCAGATTGGTCGCGTATACCGCACAGTAAAAATTGTCCTGAAGGAACACATGCACACCGGTAATCCGGGCCTCCGCTCCTTCGTCAATAAAAGACCGGGCATCCTGCCATTGGGTATGGAGTGTCCATGTAATACCTTTTTCCCGGAAGAGTTTCTCAAGTTCTTCCCAGCGCCCCCGGTGATCGCCCATGTTTATTAAAAGGGATACCTTCTTGTCTTCAATTGCGGTCTTGCAGGTTTCGGCGATATCCGCAAACCGGCGAACCTGGGCTCCCGCGCCGCCCATGGTAAGCAGAAAACGGCGGGTTTCGCCATCCCGTATACGCCGAAGACGCGCAGCGCAGTCGGCCTCAATTCCTGCAACAATTTCATGGTCAATATAGTGCCCCACAAGTTGGATATCCTCGGCTGGCATGGTTTGGCTCAGATGCAGATTAGCCCCCATGGAGTGGAATGTCCGGTACCCCATGTACGCCGAAGGGGACTGTACCGCGTGCACGCTTCCTTCCACTACATGAAAGGCGATCGGGAAGTTATCTGGGATTATCGTAACAACATCGGTCATTCCCGCCGCGACAGCGGCATGTCCGGTCCAGGGATGCGTGGAGAAGAACGGTATGTTCTTGGGGATATCCGCGTACAGCGGGGTGAAGATACGGGAAAGGGCCGCTTCCTCTATGGAGAAAGTGAGTTTTTTTGCCGCTCGGCTGGTTACATAATCCCATACGAGCGTGTCAAAGAGCTTTGAACGCTGGGAAATGCGAGAGCCGAGGTTATAGAGATCTTCAAGATACTTGATAGTCTTGCTCGCGGCAGATTCGGGAAAGGACATGAGATCGAGCCAGTAGGGCGTGTATCCCATGGAATGAGCCGCAGAAGCAAGTGCAATGGCCATACGGCAATGCCCGAATCCCATCCGGATTGTTCCAAGCATGATGCCGTTTTCAGAGTCAATCGGAAGACCACCGTCCCGCCCGTCTGCGGTATTGTGCACAGTCATGATACCAAAATCGTCAGCCTCGCATCCTTCAGGATAGGCAGCCAGGCGGGGCGCGTACGCCGGATCAAAACGAAACTTTCGGGCATAATGGTTAAAGCGGCGTTCAGCCTTGCGGATAACCTTGCCCGGCATGGGGTTTCCGTACAACGTGTTGTCGATCATACCAGTAATTCTACTGCAGCTTTTCAGGATACACCAGAAAAAAGGTAGTGCTGTTACAAACTATATTCCTTGATCTTGTTCAACAGGGTTCGCCGGGTAATACCAAGTTCACGGGCTGTTTTTTCCCGGTGTCCTTCATTCCGTTCCAGCGCCTGTTGTATCACTTCTTTTTCTGCATCCCGTATTGTCGTAATACCGGATTTATCCTCCGGACGGGAGGCCTTCGCAGAATCGCTGTCAGGATCTGGAGCTTCCCCCGGTATCGGCCGCATCCCGTCACCGGGGGTTTTCTCAGGAAAGAGAAAATCCTCCCGCTCAAGGATTGGTCCATCCGAAAGGATAACCGCCCGCTCGATACTATTCTCCAGTTCACGGATATTTCCCGGGAACGGCCAGGATCGAAGCAGGTCGATTGCGCCGGACGAAAGTCCGTGTATCGGCCTGCCAGTTTCCCGGGCAAAGCGGGAAAGAAAAAATCCAGCCAACGGAGCAATATCTTCGGTGCGCTCACGTAAGGGCGGCAAATGTATCGCAATAACATGGATGCGGAAATACAGGTCTTCCCGAAAACTCTTATCCCGTACCGCATCTTCAAGGTTCTTGTTGGTAGCCGCAATTATGCGTACATCCACCGGGATGGGACGGCTTCCGCCAAGACGTTGTATTGTCCGATCCTGGAGCACCCGGAGCAGCTTTACCTGCATGGGCGCCGGCATTTCCCCGAGCTCGTCCAGGAAAAGCGTTCCACCCGACGCAAGCTCAAAAAGTCCCGGTTTCCGGTTTTCCGCGCCGGTAAACGCACCTTTCTCATAGCCGAACAGCTCGCTTTCCAGCAAGGTTTCTGGGATTGCTCCCACATTGACCGGTACGAAGGGACCTTCCGGACGGTTACTCATTCGGTGTATGTCGCGGGCAACAACTTCTTTACCGGTGCCGCTTTCTCCGGTTATGAGAACGGTGGAGTTTGTGGGAGCAACACGCGCAACGACATCATATACTTTTTTTATAGCCGCAGAGGTGCTTTCCCAGACCGTCCCGTCACGTTCGGCAAGCCGCCGTCCGAGATCTGCCATCTTCTCGAACGAAGCGGCGGCAACAGCCTTCTTTAGCCGGAGAACCAGTTCGGCGGGATCAAAGGGTTTAACCAGGTAATCAACCGCGCCCAGCTTCATAGCCGAAACCGCGTCATGTATTTCTCCATGTGCGCTCATCATGATAACCGGTACTCGGGGACCATCAGAATGAATCGCCTCGAGGACGGCAAGGCCGTCCATTCCGGGAAGACGCAGATCGAGAACAACTGCATCAAAGATATCCGCGGAAAGGATATCAAGGGCAGTGGCTCCGTCTCCACAGGAAGTACAGGAAAAGCCGTCCACTGAAAGGTATTCCACGAGAGATTCCCGCAGATTTTTCTCATCATCAACGATGAGAATGGCAGGAGTCGCGTCAGATTTTTCCATTATTGCTCTCCTCCGTTTGTCCTGCCGGCAGTGTTATCCAGAACTCGCTGCCGCCACCCCGACGGGGGCGGTACCCGGTCTTTCCACCGCTTGATTCGGCAAGCCTTTTCACCAGCGCAAGACCGATTCCTGAACCTTGCGCTTTCGTGGTATAAAAGAGCTCGAAAAGATGTTTCTCTTTATCGGACGGAACCCCGCGTCCCCGGTCAAGAACACGAAAGGTCACAGCTGTCCCATTATATTCAAAGTCCAGTTCGGGTTTCCCGCCGGTTTCGTCAAGCGCATCCCGTGCATTACGGACCAGATTGTCTATCATTTGCAGGAGAAAATCCGGATCAACAACAACCGTTACACCAGGTGCTGCTGTGTCCACAACCACATGAGAATCGCCATAACGCTCCCGGAACTGCTCCAGAAGATTCCGCACCGGCAACTGGCGAGGATTCCCCGATCCACTCCGCAATAATTCACGGAGCCGGTCGGCTAGTATGGCAAGCCGGTCAGTCTCTTCCTCGATGATAGCAACATTGCGTCTGAACGTTTCCGGTACCGACCGTTCAAGAGTGGCACATTGGACCTTTATTACCCCGAGCGGGTTTTTTATTTCATGCGCCAGTGTCCGGGCTGCTTCTCCGAGTTGAACAAGATACGCATTCTTTTGTTCGCGTTCCCGGTACCGGGCAAGTCTCCGGGAATTCCGGTATAAAAGGGGAACCATGACGAGAAGTGCGGAAAACAGAATGATTATCGCGGCAGTTTCTAGATACGACTGACGAAGCAGGGCGGCTGCATCAAGTTCCATGAATACGGAACGAATCTGGCGAAACTGCACCGGAGGATGGTGCATGGGCATGGACCGTGATGATCCGGGCTGCCGTTCCGGAGAACCGGGCGGAAACATCCTGCGGCCATGCATGAGCCCCGGTCCTTCAAGTGTCGGTACAACGCCTGTTTTACGTATCATGGTTACCGTACGCCCGGACGTACTCACCAAACCGTCCGGGGTTCCGGTATCATCCAGTATGGCCGGGGCTGTTCCATAGCGGTACACAGCCGTACCGGACGCATTATACAAACCAAACCCGACGAGATTTTCCCATTGGCCAGGATCAAATTCCTCGGAACTGCTGTACCGCTCAACCATGCCGGTCATGATCTGAAAGGCCCTGTTTTCAATTTTCGTTCTATGCGTGCGTCCATTTTGCAAAACAAGCCCTGTCCCGATGAGCAGGATAAAAACCATGCTCACCGAAAAAAGGGTAGTTCTGTTGAATTCAGGTCTTTTCATGCTTTGAGTGTACCCCGCAAAACTGCGGGGTGCAACAAATCCTAGCGGGAACGCCCGCGATTCCGGAAGCTGTCTCCATCGCGAAAGTCGTCTCCATTCTGGTATCTTCTCCCATTGTGGGGGAAGCGGCCTCCATAGGGTTCACCATCTTCGCGGCCATGGCAGCCAGGGCCGAAACCACGACGTCCAAACCCCGCAGCATCATTTATATCCAGATCCTTGCCATTCACCCGTACTTCGACCGGCATGATCCGGCCGGCAAATTCCTCCGGAGCGAAGCGGCTGTCCCGGTCTGTGAAACCACGGACTACCAGCGTGTCACCGTTGGAAAGTTCGTATTCCCAGGCAATGCGGTAAAACGGACCGGGAGGTAACAGCCAGAGGCCGTCCTCAGTTT
>CAZVEL010000245.1:0-2129 GCA_964626305.1 uncultured Treponema sp.
CTCCCACAGCGGAAGAACGGTAAAAAGTGCGAGCAAACCTCCGCCAACGAGAACAATGTTTATGTATCTGAGCGGGATACCGGCAACAAGTGCCATTCCGAGAAAAATGGGAATGTATACCAGCGAGGTACCAAGATCCGGCTGTGAAAGAATGAGCAGCATCGGAACAACCATTATGGCGAGTGCTTTTATAAACCTGCTGAAAGATGATTCTGTTTTGTCAGAACGGTCAAGAAAATATGCAAGAAACAGGATGTACACGAGCTTTATAAACTCTGATGGTTGAATGCCAAGCTCGCCTATTCCGATCCAGCTTTTCGCACCGTTTACATAGCGTCCGAAAACACGCGTATACACCAGTACGACAAGACCGACAAGATAGAAAAGAAACGTTCTGTCGGCAAAACGGCGGTAATCGGTGAAGACAATAATGCCCATCAGAATTACTCCTGTCGCAGCCCAGAGTATCTGCTTGCCATATTCATTTGAAACCAGCAGACCTTCCGAGTCGATTCCAGAAGAATATATAAACAGTATTCCGATTACAGTAAGAATCATGACCGAGAGAAAAAGCAGATAGTCAAAATAGGTAAAGTTTCGTATTGTCATTCACGCCTTCCCTGCGGCTGGGCGATGGAACGGAAACCGAGAGAATCAATGGCTTCGTCAAACGTTTCATCCGCAAAAATGCCCTGAAATATGATATTTGTCGCATACGGTGCCCACCATTCCCATGGATTGGAGGCCTCCACCATTACTACCACCACAATAGCGTCTTCCGCAGGAGCATCATAGGGGCCATAGGCCACCATCCAGGAGTGCCAGCGGTCATCAAGCCCGACTTCCGCGGTACCGGTTTTACCCGCAGTCTTCACAACCTTGTTACGCATGGGGAACTGGGCTGTACCATCTGAAATTACAGTTCTCATGTCGCTTCGTACCCGGGCGAAAACCTCCGGACGAATCGAGCTGGTAATAAGCGGTTCTGGTTTCGCAACGGACAACACGGCACCGGTGACCGGATCATGTACTTCCTTAAGAAGATGCGGTTTATAGATTACCCCGCTGTTAACAACCATTGAAACTACATTTGCCATCTGTATGGGGGAAGTCAAGGTGAAACCCTGTCCGATTGACATGTTCATGATATCACCACCAAGCCAGCGTTCATGAAATCGCCGCTCTTTCCACTGGGGCGTCGGGATAAACCCGGTTGCCTGGCTCGGTAAATCAATTTCTACCGATTTACCCAGACCGAACTCATTACAATAGGACGCAATCCGTTCGATACCGAGATAATCACGCCCGACAACCCAATAATACACATCGCAGGACTGTGCCAGTGCTTCGGTCAAATCAACCGGCCCGTGCCCGGGCTTGCGAATGTGACAGCGGAAAATCCGGTCACCATACTCGATCTCACCCTTGCATTCTATTTCTTTTTCGGGGGGAATGAGGTCTTCTTCAAGAAGCGCCGTTGTCATGATTATCTTGAAAGTTGATGCCGGGGGATAACTGGCATTGACCACCCGATTCAACAGGGGGTTCCGGGGGTCGTCCCGGAGACGGGCATACGCTTCCCCCGCACGTGAACTGCTGAAAATATTCGAGTCAAAATATGGATACGAAACCATGGCAAGCACTTCTCCGGTTGCCGGTTTCATGACAACAGCCGAACCAATCCGTTCTCCCAGGGCCCTTTCCGCGAGGTATTGAATACGTCGATCTATGGTCAAAACAACGTTCTTCCCAATTTCAGGCGGACGTATCCAGGTACTGTTTTCTATGTATCGTCCTTTTACATCAACAGTACGATATTCCAACCCGTCTTTTCCGCGCAAAATTTCGTCATACTGTTTTTCAATACCTGCTTTTCCGATAACGCTGTTCGGGTTATATCCTTTATTGTACAATATTTTGAGTTCTTCCCGGGTTATGTCTCCAACATATCCGAGAACATGAGACATTGAACCCGTTTCAACATAGTTTCTAATCGGTTTTGAATGCCATGAAACGCCGGGGAGTTCATCGATTCGTTCTGCAATGGCCGTGATTTTCTCATAACTGATATTTGATAGCACCTCTACGGTCTGGAAAGATCGTCGGATTGGCACAGGGATATTTTGACG
>CAZVEL010000246.1:0-4104 GCA_964626305.1 uncultured Treponema sp.
CCGGACTCCACAGGGCAGGATGTCCCGTCGTCAAGGCGGGAGGCCCCCCGCGATACCGGGGGGTACGGAAAGCGCCACAGAAAACAAACTGCCGGGCGGTTTCTCCGGAAACCGCATCGGTGAGGGTGAAAAGGCGGGGTAAGTGCCCACCGCGTTTCCGGTAACGGAATGGCATGGCAAGCCTCATCAGGAGCAAGGCCGAGCAGTAAAGGGTGTTCCGACCCTTATTTACGGGTAGGCTGCAAGAGAAACACGGTAACGTGTATTCCCAGATAGATGACCCCTGCTGCGCCCCGTTCGCGGGGTGCAGATACAGAACCCGGCTTATTCGCCCTCTGCTTTTTTTTATATTTTATTGGCAAGGAACCGTTCAGTATGAAACCGCGATCGTCCAGTAAAAAATATCTGCTTACGAGCCGACACAGCATCTTTACCGGCAGTCTTATCCGTCTTGTATTGATCATTTTGTTCATTTCAGTTGCGGTTTTTTCGGCAATGGTACTGCGCAATCGCATGAATACCCTGCCACCGGTATCGGAGTTATACCGTGACTGGAACAACGCTGACTATCTGTCTCTTCATGAAAAAACGTCCCGCATATTGCAGGTTCGCCCACTGGATGGCGAAGTCCTCGCCCTTCATGGTTTCGCCTCCTATTATCTGAGTCTTGAGGAAACTGATTCCGCCCAGACACGGGATTATCTCGTTGAATCCATTTACTCGCTTAGAAAAGCCTGGCTTCGGGTTTCACCCAGGGAACGGGTCAATATTGCATACATACTCGGGAAAGCATATTACCAGCGCGGAGTATTCTATGCGGACCTCGCACTGAAATACCTTGATTATGCGGAAAATAACGGATCCGATTATGAAGACATTCATGAATTCAGAGGGCTAGCTGCTGAACTCCTCGGTGACAACCGTCTTGCCATCGATTCATTCACGGAAGCCCTGGTTAATAATCCGTCCGATCTTCTCCTGTTCACACTTGCAAGAAATTATCGCGCTGTTGGAGATTTGGAAAAGGCAAAGCAGTATCTTCTTGAAACAATCAGAACCACGACGGATGAATTGCTTGAATTAAAGTCTCGTTATGAACTGGGTATGATCCTGCAATCCGAGGGTAATGGAGAAGCGGCCGAAAAAGAATTCAATGCAATACTCGAAAAAGATCCGAATTATGCTGACGCACACTACGGACTTGGTGTAGTATATGAGTCCCGGGAAGACATGATACTGGCCCGCGCTTCATGGCGCCGGGCACTGAAATTGAATCCCGTGCACGGGCCGGCCCGTGAGAAATTGACATTATAACGACAAGGTAAATACACGGCGGAGGAACATCTAGTATGGGTTTTTTTAAAAGTCTTTCAGCGGATATCGGCATTGATCTTGGTACCTGCAATACGCTGATTTACGTTCATGGAAAGGGAATTGTTGTAAACGAACCTTCAGTAGTCGCCGTTGAGCGGGGAACAAAACGGGTTGTGGCTGTTGGCGCCGAAGCAAAACGGATGTTGTGGAAAACTCCAGGAAACATTATTGCTATCCGTCCTCTTAAGGACGGTGTTATTGCCGACATGGATACCACGGAAAAAATGATTCGCTATTTTGTTTCAAAAATCATGCCTCGTCATGGATTGATCAAACCAAGAATGGTTATAGGAATACCGAGCTGTATAACAGACGTTGAAAATCGTGCGGTCAAGGAAAGTGCGTTCAAGGCCGGTGCCCGCGAAGTTCAGGTTATTGAAGAATCCCTTGCTGCGGCTATTGGAGCCCAGATACCCATACATGAACCTGCCGGACACATGATTTGTGATATTGGCGGAGGTACAACCGAAGTATCCGTTATTTCGCTTGGTGGTATGGTCGTGACAAATGCTATCCGTCTTGGCGGTGACGAATTTGATCAGGCCATAATCAAGCATGTTCGTTCCGTACACAACCTGATTATTGGTGAGCAGACTGCCGAACGCCTCAAGGTGGAAATTGGCAACGCATCTCCCGAGAAAAACATTGAAAAGGTTGAAATAAAGGGCACCGATGCCATTACCGGTTTGCCACGCCGGCTTGAAATTGATTCTGTTGAGGTGCGTGAAGCACTCAAGGATCCCATTACCCAGATAGTTGAGGAAATAAAGCGTACGCTTGCACAGACTCCACCCGAACTTGCCGCTGACATTGTTGAACGGGGAATTGTAATGACCGGTGGTGGTGCGCTCCTCAAGGGGTTGCCCAAGCTTATTTCAAAAGAAACAGGTGTTCCCGTCATTCTGGCTGAAAACCCCATGAATTGTGTTGCGATTGGTGCGGGACAGTATTATGAAATTTTCAAGGACATGTCCATAGACCGGAGTGTCTACGACAATCTGAATAACTGATGCGGAAAACAAAGCTGGCGTTCAGGTTTCACCTGGACGCGTTTTTATTGACAGTGTATCTCATATTATCCGCTGTTTTTCTTTCTTTTTCAGCCGGTGGCTTTGTTGTTAACTTCAGATCGTTCGGTTTTAATCTCATGTCCGGAACCCAGCGGGGGTTGTATTCCGTAACCAGTTTTTTTTCAGGAACCGTAACGGCTATACGGGAACTTTCCGAACTCAAGGAGCGCTATGAAGAGCTTGAGGCACGCCTCAAGGATTACGAACTTCTCCAGCGTTCAAATGCCGATATCCGCCTTGAGAATGAACGGCTCAAGGAATTGCTCGGGTTTTCGGAATCCCTGACCATAAAGAACATACCGGCACAAATTATTGGCCGGGATCCGAACAATCTGTATTCGGGAATAACGATAAACCGCGGCGTACGCCATGGAGTAAAAAAGAGTATGCCGGTTATTTCGTTCCAGGGGAGCAATACAGGTCTTGTTGGTAAAATTGTACAGGTTGGAAGAAATACCAGCATGATCATGCCAATCTATGACTACCAGTGTTTTGTTTCATCCCGTCTTGAAGAATCTCGGTACATGGGGCTTGTTAACGGCCGTGGTTCACCGGATTCACTGCTGGTTATGCAGTACCTGAAAAAGCGCGCGCGGGATGAAATACGCATTGGCGACAAGGTTGTTGCTTCCGGAGAAAACTATAATTACCCCCGCGATGTTCCTGTAGGATTCGTATCAGGAATTCGTGAGCTTGATTATGATACATCACTGGAAGTTGACCTGGAGCCGATAATCGACTTTTCCCGACTCGAGAATGTCTTTGTTCTTGATCTTGAATCTCTTTCCGGGGAGGAGGAATAATGGGTAGGGTGCTTTTCTGGTCCTGTTTTGCCTCAGTATTCTTTTCCATGCTTTCAGCAACAATACTTGTAAATATACCGGTGCTTCCGGTTCTCCCGGACCTTGTTCTTCTGGTTGTTTTATATGTTTCCTTCATGAACAACGCAACGATCGGGAGTACCACCGGATTCATTTCCGGTATTCTGCTGGACTTTTTCTCGGCTGCTCCGGTCGGGCTGAATGCTTTTACCAAAACAATCACCGGATATGTAACCGGAAAACTATCCGGTACATACAACCTTGACCGTTTTTTTATCCCGTTTCTCATGGCGGTTGGAGCGACGGTTCTCAAAATGATCAGCACCGGATTTCTCTCCCTGCTTTTCGGTGAGGTTGTTGTGGTCTTTTCTCCTCTGAACGGTGTTTTCTGGCTTGAAGTGCTGGTAACCGGTCTGTGTGCTCCGGTCGTTTTTGCATTACTCGGACTTTTCCCGTCTCTTTTCCTTATCAAGGGCAATCGGTGATATGGATTCGAAGGATGGAACATTCAGAAGAATAAGAGTTTTTTCAGTTCTCGTACTACTGATTTTCGGTATTTATTCGGCGAAGCTTTTTCATTTACAGATTATTCAAGGTGAATCGTACCGGACTCAGAGCCGGAATATTTCACAGCGTTCAAAACGAATACCGGCACAGCGGGGTGAGATATTTGACCGTAATGCGACAGTTCCCATGGTGCTCAATATAGACTCGTTCGCGGTTGATGTGGTTCCGGGAGAAATACCCAAAGAACAATTTGACACCGTTACCGCCCGGCTCGCCAGCATTCTTGCTGTACCAACTGATGTTATCCGTCAAAATATCCCTGTGCCAATCCG
>CAZVEL010000247.1:0-3807 GCA_964626305.1 uncultured Treponema sp.
ATCCGCATGGTGCCACCCACCCCGCCGAGAAAAGCGGCCATGAGGGGAAGGAAAATATGGTGCGCGTAACTGAACACAAACCGGGCGGGGGCTTCCGAAAAGGGAAAGCCGGGATACCCGGTCACCGGGAAAAATCCGGTGCTCGCAGCGAAGAGCTGCAGCAGGATGAGCATGAGAATCCCCGGAAAGGCATGGAGCACGAGCGCGAAAAAGGTCGCCGCGAGATCGGTCCGGGTTCCCGCCTTGGTGGAAAACCACACTCCGAGCGCAAAGGAGGTGATGGTGATGAGCACGAGGGAAATCATGTTGAGGAGCACCGAGTTCGCGAGGCGCGTGCCGATCAAAAACGACACCGGCGCGCGGGAAATGAGGCTTACCCCGAGATCCTGATGCACGATCACCTGGCGGAGCCAGCGGAAATACTGCTCGTAGAACGGCCGATCCAATCCAAGCTCCGCCCGGGTCGCCTCAAGCTGTTCGGCTGCAAAAACCTGCTCGCCCCGTCCCATCGCGCCGTCCGTGGACATGAGCTGCTGAATCATGATCTGGTCAACAATGTCTCCGGGGGCGAGTTCCATGAGACCGAAGACGGCAAACCCGAGAACAAAGAGAATGACCGCCATGGTGACGATGCGGCCGGCGATAAAGGTCGCGAGCGGGAAGCGTTTCCGCGCCAGGGAGAGGGGTTTAAGCACTGCTACCAAAATTGTTGAAAACTTCATCGTGATTCCTCCGGACGGAGCCAGGCGTAATCCATCTGCAGGCCGCCGATATTGTCAAAATATACATTCGTAACATCCCACCGGTTTCGGAGCGCGGTAAACATGCGCGGCCGGACCAGATAGATGACGGGGCATTGTTCAAGAAAAATCGACTGATACTCGTTCCAGATTTTCTCCGCGTGCTCCCGGTCGAGCGTGTACCGCCCCTCGTTGTAGAGATGGTCAACACGGGCTTCCCAGTCCGTCGCGGGAGATTCCTGCAGGGGATACCAGAGGTGGAGGTTCCCGGTGGACGGCCACACATTGGATCCCTGCGTGGGCCAGTAATTCGCCCCGAGACCGATAATGACCGACTGCCATTCGTAGGTGCCGCTCAGCTGCTCAACCACTTTCTGGAAGTCCGTTGCCCGGATCTGCACCCGGATGCCGATCCTGGCGCATTCGTCCACAATGATGGACGCGAGATCGTTGGTCGTGGCGTTGTCCGCCGGAATGGTCAGGTCAAATTCAACCTCCCGCCCCTGCACGTCGCGCATCACACCCGAACTGTCCTGCGACATTCCAATAGAAGCAAGAAGCTGTACCGCCCGGCCGGGATCGTAGAGATAGTCCAGCCGGATATCCGGATTGTAATAAGGGTTGGGCTCGGCGAAAAACGAAAGCTTGGGAACGGCGAGGCCACGGTAGGTTTGCGAGATCATCCGCTCCCGGTTCACGAGGCAGCTCATCGCTTGGCGAAATTCTTTTTTGGTAAACCAGTCAAAGTCGGCGCGGTCAGCGTTTTTGGGATTCTGATTAAAACTCCAGAAAGACGCCCCGAGTGAACCGCCGCCGCTGAACACCGTATAGTCTGCATCGTCCCGGCCGACCATCTCTTCAAGGTCTTCCGGGCGGAGACTGTAGGAATCCTGCTGGCCCTGGGTAAAGAGGAGCTTTTGCGTATTTTCTTCCGGAATAATCCGGACAATTTTCTTTTCAGGGTACG
Organism: uncultured Treponema sp.; assembly: GCA_964626305.1. Lineage (GTDB taxonomy): Bacteria > Spirochaetota > Spirochaetia > Treponematales > Treponemataceae > Teretinema. Next base: position 1,708 of record CAZVEL010000247.1, read on the forward strand.
GAATGGTGCCGCCCGCGGAATCAGAGCGCCAGTACGCGGGATTCCGTTCAAAGACCAGCCGCTGACCGGAAGAGTACTCAGTAAGGAACCAGGGGCCCATGGAGGGAATGGTCTTCGGATCGGTGTTCACGCCGAACACATCAAGAACCCCTTGTACGCCGCCTTCTTTCTTCGCCGGTTCAAACACAAACTTCGGCCCGAAGCTCATGTTGCTCGCGAGAAAGGGATTTGCCTCGATACGCGGGTACTCGAGCGCGAAGCGTCGATCGTCAATCTTCCGGATAGTGATGCGCTCCTTCGAGCCGTCGGGCATGGTGAGAAACTGGCTGTTATAAGAAGAACTCTGGAACGCGGGGTCTCCCTGAATTTCATCGTACCAGAAGATCACATCGTCCGACGTCACCTTGACCCGCCGGTCCGAATTGTAAAATGACCAGTAGAGATCATCCCGGAGGGTAAAGACAACCGAAAGAGACTGCGTATCCTCGTGTACTTCGATTTCCGCCTCCGCCGCGTGCGGCTCAAACTCATGCGTCACGTAGTTATAATCGAGGAGCCCGTCGTGCATGTGGTCCACGATGGCAGCGGTCGAACCGTCACGCTCGGCCACGAGCAAGTTGAAACTTTTCGGATCGGCCGAAACCGACGCGTTCCACACGCCGCCGTGCGTACCCGGCACAAACTCCTCGCCGCGCCAGGGTTTGCTGACGGTCCGGTCCAGGAGCTTGTTTTCCCCGGACGCGAGAAGCGTCTCTATTTCTTCAAGAGTCATCTCCTCCGTGCGGGCACAGCCCGAAACGAGAAGCACCGTGAACAATACGGCAAGAAGCACACACATTTTTTTCATCAGCATCTCCGCATCAGAATATTACAATAGAATAACATCCGGGTCTTTTTCTTTTTGCCCCTTTTGGGTGTAAACAAACAAGATCCGCTCACGTTTCCCGTCCGGTGTAAAAACAAATTCATCATAATCAGACCGGGCAAACACCGTCCGGCGCGACGGCGCAAACCCGTCCGGCCCCGCCTCATAGAATCCGCGATCCACGAGCGCCGCCTCATGCGCCTCCCGGGAATACCGCCGGGTCATCCAGTCGGGAATACTGCCCGGTTTTCCGCGGAGAAAAAAATCCAGCTTGAGATACTCGAGCAAAAACCGGTCTTCGGCGATAAAGGCGGCAAGGCAGGAAAAAACGTCCGCCGGGCGGCGGGGCATAAAAAGGTCTCCGTCGGGAAAAACCCCGCGGATAAAAACGCTGAGCTCCCGGAAGAGGGCGAACGCCGAGCCGTCTTCCCGCGTTTCCGCGAGGCGGGCAAGCGTCTTCCGCACGAGACCGCTGTTGTACCAGCCGTCCACCAGATGCTCCACCTCTTTGAGCACACACAAGTCGCGGTACGGCAACACCGGCGACTGCAACACCTCGTAGGGCGGAGAAGCCGACCAGCGGTATGCCGGATCGGCCGCCGCGATCGCCTCCATGGGCGCGCCGGGCAAAACCTTGAGAAACCCGAGCTGGAGCATGTCGGCGTCCATGGACCAGGCATACTCAAAGGAACGCGCAAAGGTCGCGAGGTCTTCAAAGGGAAGGCCGGCAATCAAATCGACATGCCGATGAATCGCCTTCGGGATCGCATGAATCGCCGCCGCGAGCCGATCCAGATTCGCCGGCCGCCCGACCGCCCGGAGCGTATCCGCGTTGGCGCTCTGAATCCCGATCTCGAACTGCACGGCGCCCGCCGGCATCGTCTCCAATAGTTCAAACGCCTCGCGCGACAGCGACTCGGCGGAAATTTCAAAATGAAAGGTGGTAAGTCCGTTGTGGTTGTCCCGGATATGCCGCCAGATGGCGAGATACCGCGCGGGCTCAAGGTTGAAGGTCCGGTCCACGAACTTGACGAGCGGAAAGCGGTGCTCCAGAAACCAGGAAATGTCCGCCAAGACCCGATCGAGCGACACATAGCGCACGGATTTTTCCCGTGCGGAAAGGCAGTAGGCGCACGAAAAGGGACACCCCCGGCTTCCCTCGTAGTACACGATCCGCGTCGTCTCGTCGGTGGGGATTTTGGGGTCACGGTACACAAAGGGAATCACGTCGAGGT